>CAYGQN010000017.1:0-23564 GCA_964351795.1 uncultured Gammaproteobacteria bacterium | reverse complement strand
CGGCTGGTGGTGGCCGATGCAGCGCGGGTGGAAATCGGCACCTCGGCGTTCGACCTGGCGGCGGACCTGTTTGTCGACGCGGACTCCACCGGCAACGGGTCCGCACCGGTGCTGGTGACCGGGGAAGGCTCCGCGCTGCTGGCCAACCGCCGGCTCGTCATCGGCGAGATCAGCGACGGGCACATGCAGGTGGCCGCCGGTGGCGCGCTTGCAGCCATCGAGATAACGCTGGGAAGCGCGCTGTTCGGCGGCATCGCCGGCCAACTGGACGCCTTCGGCGCCGCCTCGGAGGTTTTCGCCCATCGCGTGCAGCTTGGCGACGTGAATGCCGGCTCGGGCACACTCACTGTCACCGCGGGCGCGGCCGTCGATGTACTCGAGCGGCTGGATCTCATTCGCTCGAACGTGCTCGTTGATGGGGGTGAACAGGGCACCGATTCCCGCCTGTTCGTCGCCGAAGCGAACCCGAACGGGGGCGAGATCCTGGTCGGCCGCCACAGCCGCTTCACCGTCAGCGATGGCGCCGTGGTCGAAGTCGGCGCAGCCGGGATACCGGGGTCGCGATTGCTCGTCGAAGCATCGGCGCCCTCGAACGAGCCGGCACCCTTCCTGGTCACCGGCGAGGGCTCGCGTGTGCTGGTTTTCGGCGACATGGTGGTCGGCCTGTTCGACAACGGCGTCGCCAGTGTCGCGGACGGGGCAACGCTGCTGGCTTCGAACCTGTCCATCGGCCCCGCCTCGCCGGTGAATTCGGAGCTGACCGTGGCCGGCCCGGGTTCGTCACTCACCGCGGCGACCGCCAATGTGGGTGGGGCAGAAGGTGGCGCCGGCACCCTCGAGCTGCTGGCCGGCGCCGAGGCGCAGATCGGGCAACGCCTGGTCGTCAACAGCGAGGGGGCGGTTTTCGTGCGCGATGGCAGCACCCTGGTCATCGGCAACGATCCGGCCGCGGCAGCGGTGGCCGGCTCGGTGCTGGTCGCCGGTGGCGGCGAGCTCTGGGGCAGCGGTGACATCTTCGCGGACGTGTTCAACGGCGGCGGCGTCAACAGCCTGGGCAGCGTGTACCCGGGCAGCTCCCCCGGAACGCTGACCATCCACGGCGACTACGTGCAGGGCGCCGGCGGACGGCTGATCATCGAGGTCGGTGGCGCCGGCGCGGATACACAGCACGACGTGCTGAACGTGCTCGGTGATGTGAGCATCGCCGGCGAGGTCCTGTTCGAGTTCGTCGACGGATTCCTGCCGCGCCAGGGGCAGCAGTTCGATTTCCTGGCGGCGCAGGGCAGCGTGGATCTCACCCAGGCACTGGTCCGGGCCGCCGGGCTCGCACCGGGCTTCCAGTTCGACATCCAGGCATCCGCCAATGGCTTCCGCATGCTGGCGCTGAACGACGCCTCGCCGGTACCGCTGCCGCCCGCCGCCATGCTGCTATTGAGCGCCCTGGCCGTCCTTCACGTGCGCCGTCGGCGGCCAGGCGGCACGTTGGCCGCCCTCATCCACTGAGCCGCACGGGCCACAGCAATGGTCGCGGACACGCGGTCCGGGCTCGTCGCGGCCCCGGCGCGGGGCCCCGCGCCGGAGGCATGGGCGCCGACGCCGCGTGCTCAGCCGGCGGCGCGGCGCCGGCGGCGTGTTCCGAGCCCGGCGACAGCGCCGACGGCGAACAGGGCGATGGTTCCCGGTTCCGGCACCGGCACGGTCGCCGGGGAAAAGCGCGCAAAGTACCAGCCATTACCCACACCGGGCCCGCCGGCGGGCCAGTCGGTGCTCCTGGAACCCTGGAAATCCCCGTATCGCTGCCATGGCGCCGTGCTGATGTCATGGCCGACCTGCTCAGCCTGGAAGTCACCGCCTATGAGTGCGGTCGGCACCCAGAGGACTTCGGGGTCGAAGGCGCTGATGGTCGGAACCGAGGGCTCGGCGTTCATCGCGTCCCGGATGGCGTTCGCTGCCATGTCCGCGGTCGTCTCGTCGCCGAGGAATGCCGGTGCTGTCAGCGAGAACACGTCATCGTAGCTGCCGCCGACGAACTCGACGTTGTAGCTGGACCCGCCAACCAGCAGGCCGAGGATGCCGGTGGCGTAGCCGCTGCCGCCATCGAAGAGCACCGTGGTGGCGCGCACGGGCAACGCCAGCACCAGGGACGCAACGCCGATGGCGAGGCCGGCGCAGGCCTGGCGCATGATCCGGGCGTTGGACTGCATATTGAGCACAGGAATGTTCTTCATGAATCCCCCTCCATGTTGTCATGCCGGAACGGCACATGACGGGGAACAAGCCGCATCTGCTTGTTCGACTGTGGCGCGCGCCCGATGCAGATGCCGGGCGACCCGGGTGAACAGATCCCGGCAATCGCGTTCTCGCAGCCACGGGCACGCAGCCTGCTGACGTTCAACATAAATTGGTTGTCTGTCCAGCGCAAGAATTGGGCGGGTGGTCGGAGACGCGCCGGACAGCGCCCCGGGTCCATCATCATCCCGGACGATGCGCCAAAGCCTGTCGCCGGCCACGCCAGGCCACCGCCCCCCCCGCCGAGTTGCGTTCCTCGACAAGACGACCGGACTGTTTGCAGGCAGTACCCGCGGGTACAAGCTCTGCTTGCTGCAGGTTTGTTCGGGCGGCACCCCGAGCCCGAGCTGAACCAGGGTTACAGGCGTCCGGATCCGTCGGCCATCGACAGGAGCGGGTCTCCTGACACCTCCGCGGCCAGGAAATCCAGCACGGCCTGGATTCTGGCCGCCACTTGCGTGTGTGGATGGACGACGAGCCACACATCGACAAGCGGACGAAACTGGTCGGGGAATAATCGCCGCAGACTCCGGGCCCGTTGCGCCATGTACTCGGGCAGGATGCCAAGCCCCAATCCGCCCTCGACGGCCGCGAAAACGCCGAGCATGCTGTTGCATGCCACAACGTCGGACTGCGCCACCTCGGCGAGCCATCGCGGCATCTGCGTATGTGCCAGGCGGCCGGCAGGTCCGACGAAGGCATGCTGGCGCAAGTCCTCGATGGCAACCGGTGTACCGCGACGCCGTAAATAGGCGGCGCTGGCGTAAAGACCGAAGCCGGCGGCGCCTGCTTTGTGCGCGAGCAGCATGTCGTCGTCGCCGGGGCGGTCAAAGCGAAGCGCGATATCGGCCTCACCCCTGCTGATATCGGCCCGGGCCGAGTCGAGGTGGACTTCGATCCGGATATCCGGATACAGATCCCGGAAGCGCGACAGCCTCGGGATGAGCCAGCCCACACTCATGCTCTCCGAAGAGGTAATCGCAACAGTGCCAACAAGCTGCGAGCTTTGGCCTTTGACCCGTAACTCGATTTCACGATGACCCGCGTCCAATCGCCGGGCGGCATCGATGATGGCTTCTCCCTCGGGCGTCAACGCATAACCCTGCTGCGAGCGGACGAACAAGCGTGCTTCGAGCCGCGCTTCCAGCGCTGCGATTCGCCGCCCCACCGTCGGCTGGCTGCTGCCGAGCCGCTGCGCGGCCGCCGACAGGCTGCCGGCGTCCGCCACCGCAAGGAAGTAACGGTAGTCGTCCCAGTCGGTCGTATCCTGGCCTGCTTTATTATTCATTTACGCATAGCCTTGAACCATTAACGTGCAATTTTATTTATCAGTTCCCTGGCCTAGCATCAAGCGCAGCCATTCGCTCCTGGAGGGAGCTTGCCTTGATATCCGGTCCGGTTTCGCCCGATCACGGGAACGCGACAACCCCGATCTTGCGCCCTGTCGACGAGCCGGCTCGCCGGGCGGATACCGGAGCCGGTGTCGCGTTGATCGCCGGCGTTGGCGAAGGCATCGGCGCAAGTATCGCGCGGCGTGCAGCCGCCGAGGGCCACACTACCGTGCTGGTGGCGCGCAATCCCGAGCGACTGAACCGGATCGCCCTGGCTATCGAGCAGGCGGGTGGCACCGCCCATGTCTGCACAGCGGACCTGCGCGTCGAGGAAGCCGTTGTAACGCTGTTCGACAAGGTCGTCGGGCAGTTCGGAACGCCGACACTCGTCGTGTTCAACGCGGGGGCCCAATACCGCGAATCGATACTCGATATCACCGGCAGCATGTTCGAGAAGGTCTGGCGCCTCAACTGCCTGGCCGGATTCTTCGTGGCCAGGGAGGCCGCTCGTCACATGATCCGCAAACGACGCGGGACAATCCTGTTCACCGGCGCCACGGCCTCACTCCGCGGCGCCAACGGATTCGGGGCGTTCGCATGCGCGAAATCCGGGTTGCGTGCCCTGGCGCAGAGCATGGCCCGTGAACTGGGACCGGAAGGCATCCACGTCGCCAATGTCATTGTCGATGGCCCTGTCGACATGCCGGCCATACACAAGCTGTTTCCGGCGCTTGCAGCCAGCTTGCCCGCCGACGGCATGATAAACCCGGCGGACATCGCGGGAGCGTATCTCTGGCTTCACCGGCAGCCGCGCTCCGCGTGGACCTTCGAACTGGATTTACGGCCGTGGGCCGAAAGGTTCTGAGCGATGACCTCTGAATCCGTACGTCGCCATCCTGGCCGGTACCGACATCCGGTCAGGCTGAGCATGCCTTCCCGGGCCTGCACATGGAGAAGCTCGAATGCCTGATGCTGACCTCAGATTGTGGGGGATTGGCACCAACCGTACGATGCGGGCCCACTGGATGCTCGCGGAACTGGACCTCGATTACGAAACCCGCCCGATCGGCCCGCGTACCGGCGAAACCCTGTCACCGGAATTCCTGCGCCTGAACCCGAAACACAAGATCCCCGTGCTCGAGCACGGCCCGTTCATCGTGTCCGAAAGCACGGCAATCATCGCCTACCTGAGCGAAACCTTTCCGCCCCGCCAGGGATGGTTCGTTCCCGCGGATACGAAGCGCCGTGCCGTACTGGGCGAATGGTGCTCGTTCATCACCATGGAGCTCGACGCAGGATCGCTCTACCTGGTCCGTCGACACGCCCAGTTGACCGACATTTACGGCGAGGCTCCAACGGCGGTGGAATCGGCGAGGCAGTACTTCAGCCACCAGCTCGAGTGCATGATGCAGCGCTTCACCGGCGATTCCGCAACCCTCATGCCGGAGGGCCTGAGCATCGCCGATATCCTGCTCGAGACCTGCCTCGATTTCGCACTGACCCTGACTATCGAGTTGCCGCCGCCCCTCCTGACCTATCGACAGCGCCTGACGGCCCGGCCCGCGGACCAACGCGCATTCCAGATCAATTATCCGGGTCGCGCCCTCCCGGCCGTTGCCGCCCATCAGGCGCCACCGCCCCGGAAATCGAACCCGCCCGGGGAAGCCCAATGACAGGGCCCCTCGATGGCGTCCGTGTGATCGACCTGACCGCGGTCGTCTCGGGGCCCGTGGCGACGATGATGCTTGCCGACCAGGGGGCGGACGTCATCAAGGTCGAATCGCCCCGGGGCGATCTCCTGCGCACGGTCGGCGTCATCAGCAAGGGGATGTCGGCAACGTTCATGTCGTGCAATCGCGGCAAGCGGGGGCTCGCGCTTGACATCAAGCACCGCGACGGGCTGGCCATCGTCAAGGACCTCATCGCGACCGCGGATGTTTTCGTGCAGAACTTTCGTCCCGGCGCGATAGAACGGATGGGCCTGGCCGAAGCGGTCGTCCGCCGGATTCGGCCGGATATCGTCTACGTGTCGATCAGCGGCGTCGGCGAATCAGGCCCGTATGCCCATCAGCGCGTATACGACCCTGTGATCCAGGCACTGAGCGGGCTCGCCGATGTCCAGGCTGATCATGCGACCGGACAGCCGCGCATGGTGCGTACCATCATTCCCGACAAGACCACGGCCATCACCGCGGCTCAAGCGATAACCGCGGCACTGTTCGCGCGCGAACGCAGTGGCGAAGGCCAGCATGTCCGTCTTGCCATGCTGGATATCATGGTGGCGTATCTCTGGCCGGAAGCCATTTCCGGCCTGACATTCGTCGACAAGGAAGTCGATCCGGGCCTGGGCCAGATGGGGCTCGACCTCGTGTTCAAGACGACCGATGGATACATCACCGCTGGGGCCGTGTCAGACGCGGAATGGAACGGCATGTGCCGGGCTCTCGGGCGCGAGGATCTGCTCGAAGACTCTCGATTCGCATCGACGGCATCGCGCTCGCAAAACGGTCCCGAGCGTCGCGGGATCATGAGCACCGAACTGCAACGCTGGGCCTCGCGTGACATTCTGGAACGGCTCGGCCGCGAGGATGTGCCCGCCGCGCCGGTATTGACCCGCCGACAATTACTGGACGACGAGCAGGTCAAAGCGAACGGGATTATCGAAATCCACCAGGACAGCTTGCTCGGCCGGGTGCGCCAGCCCAGGCCCGCGGCGCGCTTTGACCGAACGCCCGCAACCGTGCGCCGGCTTGCACCATTCCTTGGCGCCGACAATGTCGAGATCCTCAATCAGCTCGGATACCGGGCAGCAAGAATCGACCAGCTGGCCGCTGACGGCGTCATCGTCAGCCAGGGCCCGGCCGGGTCCTGAGCGGGCGCAGTTGATGAGACGGCAAAGCAGTGCAGGGCTGAGTACCCGGCGCCTGGCGGGCTTGACGACCGCATTGATGCCGGCGACGCGATCCCCGATCGCGTCCCTTTCGAATCGTCAAACCGGCATCAAGAGGAAACAGTGATGACAAGCAAGGTCTGCATGGTAACTGGAGTCGGAGAAGGCAATGGTCGTTCTGTTGCCAGGCGGTTTGCCAGGGAGGGTTACCGCGTGGCGATGCTTGCGCGCACGCGCGATGCGCTCAATGCGTTCGAGGCGGAAATCGACGGTGCAAAGGGATATGTCTGCGATGTGACTGACATCGGGGCGATGTTGTCGACCGTCGCAGCGGTGCGTGACGAACTCGGACCAATCGACGTATTCGTGCACAACGCCGGCAGCGGCGTATTCGCGGATTTCCTCAGCACGACCCCTGAGCAACTGGAAGCCGCCTGGCGCACCAATACGCTGGGGCTGCTCGTTCTCGGCCAGGCCGCCGCCGAGGACATGCTGGCGCGTGGTGGCGGCAGCATCGTGGTGGTCGGGGCGACAGCCGCGCTGCGTGGCGGCGCCAGGTTCACGTCGTTCGCCTCGGCCAAAGCATCCCAGCGATCACTGGCTCAGTCGATGGCACGGGGGCTTGGCCCAAAGGGCATCCATGTCAGCTACGTCGTCATCGACGGCTTGATCGATATTCCGCGGGTTCGTGCAATGGACTGGGCCAGGGACATGCCGGACGATGCCTTCCTCCTGCCTGACGACATCGCCGATGCCATCTGGTACCTGAGTGAGCAACCCAGGTCGACCTGGACCTTCGAGCTTGACCTGCGCCCTCACCGTGAAACCTGGTAGGCCGTTCAAGCGCCCTGGCCTGCATCGCGCGGCCTGGCCACCCAGTGGCGCCCGCAGCTGACGAAGCGATATCGCCCATGTCCATGACCGCTTGCGCTGACACGGCCCTGGCAGCGCGCCCATGACCGAATGACAAAACCCGCAGAGGGGAACCTGGAATGCACGAGAAGATGGAATCGCTCAGAACACCGGACGAACGCTTTGCGCTACTGCCGTATTTCCCGTACCCGCCCAGGTATGTCGATCCACTGCCGGGCTTCGCGGATCTGCGCATGCACTATGTCGATGAAGGTCCCGACGATGCCGGGGACGTCTACCTGTGTCTGCACGGAGAGCCGGACTGGGCGTACCTGTACCGCAAGATGATCCCGGTGTTCAAGGCAACAGGCGCACGGGTGGTCGCCCCGGACTTCTTCGGCTTCGGTCGCTCGGACAAACCCGTGAAGCTCTCGGACTACAGCTACACGTTTCATCGCGACAGCCTGGTCGCGTTCATCGAAACCCTTGACCTGCAGAACATCACGCTGGTTTGCGGCGATTGGGGCGGCATGCTCGGGCTTACCTTGCCGATGGACATGCCGGAGCGCTTCAAACGCCTGATTGTCATGAATACCGCGTTGCCCGTAGGTGAAGGTGGGCTCAACGAGGACTTCCTGAAGTGGAGAGCGTTCGTCGGGCAGCTGACCGACGTGCCGGTCCCGGGTGTTCTGGGCTGCTACTGCCCCGGGCAGGTCGACCTGATTGACATGGTGGCCTACGCGGCGCCCTTCCCGGATGCGCGTTACCAGGCGGGAGTACGGCGATTTCCCGAGATGGTGCCCATCGATCCGGGCATGGATGGAATCGCCGAGTGCAAACGCGCCAGGGCCTTCCTCTCGGAGCGCTGGGAGGGCGAATCGTTCATGGCCATCGGGCTGCAGGACACGGGGTTTGGAAAGCCCGTCATGGACGAATTGCGCGCGGTGATACGGGGCTGTCCGGAGCCGCTGGAACTTCCGCACGCCGGGCACTTCGTGCAAGAGGCCGGTGAGGAAGTGGCGATAGCGGCACTCGAGTCATTCGGGATTCCACTGCCTGGGAAGCCCTGGTAGTCGATGCCCGGATCTGCACCCCGCACCCGGGGCCTTCGAAGCCCCGGTCGCTGTGCGGATGGTTGCGCCAACACGTCGATGAGCATTGCGCGCCGGGGGACATGAGCGTCGACCGGGCCGCCGCCACGAGGCGGCATCTTCCACAGGATTCACACGGAGGCCACGATGGGCTGCAAACTTCATTACTTCTCGATTCGCGGACGCGGCGAGCAGGTGCGTCTGTTCCTTCACGCGCTGGCGATTCCTTTCGAAGACGTCATCGTCAACCGCGAAGAATTCCTCCGCCTCAGGCAGCAGGGCGCTGCCACGCTCGCCTTCGGCTCGCTGCCGATGCTCGAAGACGGCGATTACCGCCTCTGCCAGGGGCCCGTCATTCTGAGCTACCTTGCGCGCCGGCAAGGCGTCGCACCGACGGATCTACGGCTCAGCGCGAAGGCCGATGCGATCGCCTGGGGCGCGGAGGATTTGCGCATGCGCTATTTCAAGCTGTTCGTGGAGGACAAGGAGCACAGCAGAGCCGAATTTGTCCGCGGCGATTGGCAGTCGCGCTGGCTGCCGAACCTGAACGATCTGCTCCGGATCAACGGCGACAATGGCCACTTCATTGGCGAAGGACTCACCCATGCCGACATTGCAGTCTGGGACGTTCTGAACGCCATCTGCGAGCAAGTTCAGGATGCGCGCCTGGATGGCCACCCTGCCCTGGCGGCATTCTACGAGGCTATAGCCGGGCGCCCGGAGGTCGCTGCGTACATCTCGTCCCGGCCCGGGTGAGCAGGACGCCCCGGCCAGGCAGGCGGAGTGCCACCGCGGCGGCCACGGCCCGGCGTGGGCGCGTGGCCGCAGCGACGGGTCAGCTCGCGATGGTGTCCGCCGCGGTGTCGGCGGCCGGGTCCACATAGCCGTAGGCCAGGTTCGAGCGGCCCGCGCCGCTGCGCTCCCATTCGCGCTTCATCGCAGCGATGGCATCGTCACCCACGGCCGGCTTCAGCGCGCCCGGGTCGATGCCGTACAGCGGCGCCGCATTCAGGCCGAAGATCTTGGACTTCACCTCGCCATCGGCGGCGCCGAGTTCCGGGAAGCCATGCCGCTTGCGCATGTCCGCCGGGATTTCCAGGCGCCGCAGGGCCTCGATTTGCCACTGCGGCGAGCCGTACCACACCGAGTCGGTGCCCCAGACCACACGGTCCGCGCCCATGCCACGCAACAGCGTGCCCATGAAGGCGGCGGCGAACTGCGGATCCGTGGTACAGCACATGGCGAAGGACGAGCCGATTTCTGCGTAGACGTTGTCAACGCCGTAGCGCTCGGGCACTTCGGCGAGGTCCGTCACCCAGTCGATGCGGCCGGTCTTGTTGAACTCGGCCATGGCCAGGTCGGGCAGCTCCAGGAACGGGCGCAGGGCCGAGTGGTAGATCATGAAGTTCAGGTCCGGCCAGTCCTTGGCCGCCTGGCCGACGTCGTCGGCATTGGCGTACTGCCACACCTCCGGCCGGGAATCGCGGTAGTCCGCCGGCATCATGCCCTTGTGGATGCACACCGTGCGGATCCCCGCCTTCAGGAACTTCTCATAGGCCGGGTAGACGAGTTTCTCGTCGTCCAGACGATACGGCACCGAGCCGCTGGTGAAGAACGGATCCCCGATGGTGTAGCCCTTCCAGGAATCGGGCTTGAGCTCCTCGATGGCCTGGTCGATGTCGTCCAGCCAGCCCGGCAGGCCCGGCGCGAACACCGAGTGGGCCAGCATGCGCCGCTCGCCGGCGTACTGGTTGACGATCTGCCGGGTGGCCGCCATCTGCTGATTGCTGAGCAGCCAGGGGGCATCGCCGGCAAACGGCGCGGCGCTGATGAGCGCAACGTCGGTATCCGAGGCGAGGAATATCTCCTCCACGTAGTGGTCGAACTTGTAGAAGTCCAGCGACAGCGCATCCGCATCGAGCGCGTGGTTCCAGTGCTCGGCAGCGAACCGGCCAAGGCCGAGGATGCCCGCCTCGGTCCAGTCGTCATGCACGAAATGCGTCTGCACGTCGAACACGAACTGGCGCGCCAGGCGCTCGGCGCGGGCCGCGGCCTGGCCGGCATCGGTGGTCTCGGCAGCCTCGACGTTGAACACGTTGCCGAAGACCTCGTTCATGGCCACGAAAGCGGCCGCCATGCCGCAGGCCGAGCGCAGGAAACCGCGCCGGTCCATGCCGAGCTTCGGCGCCAGCTCATCGGCCATGGACTGCACCCGGCCCTCGAAGGCGCGCTGGCGCGGCGTCTGCGGGCAGGGGTTGAACTCACCATTGGATATGGTGCGCGTGGGCACCGGGGAACCGTTCTCGTAGCGGTCGGCCCGTTCCAGGCGCGCCCGTTCGCGATCGCTGAGATAACCACCCATTGCTGCTCCTCCCTCCGGCGCGGCTGCGCGCCTGCTGATTCGTCAATGGTTGCACGCGCGCGGAGTCAGGGGGCTGGTGATCAGCCCTGCCCGCCTCCGCGCACAAGCAGCACCATGTAGCTGCCGTCGTAGAATGCCGGGTGCGCTGCCGGGGGCAGCAGGATCACCCGCGAGAAGGCCGTTACCCCCACTTTTTCCACGCCGGTCCAGTACCAGCCCTCGGCGGTGTTGGGCAGCATCATGCCCGCCGCTGCCGCAGGCGCGGCGCTGCTCTGCGGGGCCACGGCGTTCAGTTCGCGCACGCTCGGCAGGCGCCAGTCCGTGTAGCCACACAGGGCCATCGCATTGACCGCCTGCACGTAGGCCTCGGTGTTGCACGAGCCCTCGGGCATCACCGCCCGCACGCAGCTGCCGCTGCTGGCATCCTTGTAGCCGGGGTAGCCACCGTTGGTGGCCGGGTTGCTGTCGTAGGGGGTGTAGGTCCAGCGGCCATCGCGCGGGCCGCCGTCGCGGGTTTTCAGTTCCCACACCAGGCCGCTGCGCTCGTCCCGCGAGCAGACCCATTGCGCCGCCGGCGCCGTGGCCGGCAATGCCGTGCCAGCGGCATCCAGGCGGGTGAAGGCCGCATCCGCCGCCCCGGCGATGCCTGTTGCCCCCAGCCACAGGGCCAGCACGGCCGGATGGCCCCGCCACCGGCCCGCCGCGGTCAGCCCACGCCGCATCAGCGGCCCTGGCGGGCGACCAGGGTCGCATCCGCCGCGTCGCCGGCATCGATGCAGATGAGCTCCGGCACACCGCCCTCCAGCGCTGCCGCCGGAATCGGGTTGTTGGATGTGCAGGCCCAGCCCTGGTCGGTGAAGGTGAAGTCGCGGGTGTAGGTCCCGCGCAGCGGCAGCGGATAGGTGATGAAGCGCTCCTCGGCCGGGATGAAGCGCCAGGCGACGTCCATCATGGTGTCGTTGATCCAGATGTCACCGGTGTCCGGGTGCACGGCCAGCGCGTAAGGCGCCGGCACCTCGCCCTCGGCAAGCACTGGCAACGGGTAGATGGTTGTGGCCATGGTATCGGTGTCGATGCGGGCGATGGTGCCATCGGAGAAACCGGCCACCCACAGCATGCCCTCGGCATCGAAGCGCTGCCGGCGCGGTGCCAGCACTGGCGAGTCGAACTCGGTGACGGCCATGGTTTCCGGGTCCACCCGGCCAATCTTGTCGGAGGCGAGCTTGGCATACCAGATCTCGCCGGTGCGCGGATGCACGTCGATACCGTAGGGCACGGGGGTGCCGGGGGTGCTGAGCGTGGGCGAGTCGGGCAGGGCGATGACCTTCATCTCGCCGCTCTCCGGATCGAGGCGGCCGAGATGGTTCGAGAACGAGATGGTGAACCAGACGCGGCCCTTGTCATCCACGCGCACGGTATGCGGGTACAGCGTGTCGCCGCCCACGGGATAGTTCTGGAATGCGCGCGTGGCCGGGTCGAAGGCGGTGATGGCCGAGCCGATGGAGTCGGACATGTACCAGCGCCCGTCGTGGCCCTGGGCCAGGCTGTGCGGCGCACGCGAGACGGTCAGCCCGTAGGGTGAGGGCAGGCCCATGCGGGTGAAGGCCCCGCCCGGCGGCTCGCCGTCGGCGGGCAGCTTGAAGTGCTCGACCCGCCCGCTGCGGATGTCGATCTCGATGATCTCCCCGGCGAACATCTCCGAGGTGTAGATGTTGCCGTTGCGCGGGTCGAATTCGGCATCATGGGGTACCACTGCTTTGGGCAGGGCCCAGCGCAGGATCCGCGCACTCGCCAGCGCCGGGTCGTAGGGTACCTGCGGCCGGGAGGACACCAGCGCATCGTCGAAGGCATCGGCCAGCATCTGCGAGCGGGCAATGATGTCGGCCTCGGTGGCATCGGCCAGGTAGCCGTGCATGCGCTGCACCGTCGGCACCCAGCCGGCGGCCGGGCGCTGCCAGCGGGTGAACTCGTTGCCAAGGGAATGACAGCTCAGGCAGTCGCGGGTGAAGTTGGCGCGCGAGAACAGTGCCTTGGGGTCCGGGTCGAATTGAATCCGGGCGAAATGCGACAGCGAGGGATGATCGTCCGACAGCGCTTTCGGATCCGTGATGGCCTCGAGCAGCGTATCGATGGCCAGCTCGGTCTCGGCACCAAGGCTCACCCGCCGGACGTCATCGCGGAAGTAGCGCTTGCGCACCTGCAGGGCCAGTTCCCCGCCCAGGGCGGTGTCCAGGCGATAGCTGCCATCGGCAGCCGTGTAGACCGTCTCGGAGCGGCCATCGGCGGCACTGACGGTCACCATGGCACCCGCTACGGGCTGGCCGGCACCGGCCTTCACCGTGCCGCTGATGACGCCGGCCGTGGCCGGGCCGCACAGGCCCGCAAGCCACGCGCACAGCAGCGCGGCGGAGCCTGGATTCACATGCGTTCGTGCCATTGATTTTCCCTCCCCGGGTACTGAAGATGCACTGATGTTACCGAAATCCCCCGCCCGGCGCAGACCGCCATGCGCGCACGACGCCAGGCCGCCCATGACGTCTGCCTCGACGCGGTAGCGGGTGGCCGGTCCGGCCCGACCGGTCCCGCTCGAGGATCCGCCCTGCCACCCTGGCGGTCGCTGGTCGAGGACCGGCGCCCGCGGGCACTCAATCCGACGGCAGCGGATGCTGCAGGAACTCCGCCAGGGCCTGCGCGTCGGGTTGCGCGAAGCTCGACGCCCGGCTCACGGCCGTGCCGTTCAGGCGCTTGAGTTCCACCGCCATGCGTGCGGCCCGCACCACCACCGCGATACCGTCGAGCACCGGGGCATCGCCCACCAGCACCGGCCGCGTGTCGGCCATGATGAGCATCGGGATGCCACCGGCCGGGATGATGATGTCGGCGCCCGCCTCCACCAGCGGCATGGCCTGCTCGCGGAAGCACTCGCGCACGTAATCGCGATGCGCCGGCTCATCGTAGGCCCTCATGAAATCCCCGGGCTGGGAGCTGAGTGCGCGGATACCGCTGATGCGGGCTTCCAGGCCGTAGGTGCGCACCTGGTCTTCATGCCAGGGGATGAACTTAGGGTTGATGGTCACCAGGCCGATCCGGCGGCCGAGGGTGCAGGCGTGCAGCAGCGAGATCTCGCCCAGGCCGAGCACCGGGATGTCCACGGCCGCCTTGGCCTCGGCCAGGCCGGCATCCTGGAAATGGCCGATGATGAAGGCGTCACAGCCATCGCGCTCGGCTGCCACGGCGTTGCGGATCCCCTGGTAGCCGGCACGCAGTTCGTTCAGGGCGTGGGCGCTCGACACCGGCGGCGTGCACTCGACGGCCTCGATGTCCACATCGTTGTCGCGCACCGTGTTCAGGTGCGATTCCAGCGCGCGGAAGTAGGGCGCGGCGAGTGTGCGGTCGACGTAACTCTGGTAGCGCACTTTCACCTACTCGTCCTCCACCGCGCCGAGGACGATCGAGGCCGAGCAATGGTAGACGTTGCTCGAGGTGCCCTGGCACCAGTTGATGTCGTTGCTCTTGGCCGGGTAGTAGATGGCCTTGTCGCCCTCGTGGCGGCCGCAGATGCAGCGCCCGCAACTGGCCTTACCGCAGCAGTCGTTGTAGGAGATGATGTAGTCGCGCCCGTCCAGCGGATGCCGGCAGGTGCCTATCCAGGTCACCGGCGACATCTCGGTGCCGGGCGGGCAGGTGTTCTGCGAGCCGCCGCAGCACGAGCACAGGTAACCGTCCATGGCGCAGTTGCGCCAGTACTCGCACTGCGTGGGATCCCCCTCGGGCCCGTCGATGGCGAGCTCGTCGGGCGTGCGCACGCGCTCCGGCGCGCCCGCCCTCGCGACCGGCAGCAGCGGCAGGGCGCCGGCGCCGAGCAGCGCCACCCCCAGCCTGGCCAGCACGCCGCGGCGCGAGGTGCGCCTGGCCATTGTCCGGGCCGAACGCTCGGCCAGCCTGTCCAGGAAACTCATGGCATTGCTCCCGCGGCAGCCGGTGCGCCCACCGTACTGCCGGTCGTGGCCGTGACCGGCGTCTGCATACCGGTGGGCGTGTAGCCGATGGAATCGATGCTCCGGCGCCAGGCGCCGGTGATGGCATCGTAGACATGGATGGTGTTCACGGGTACATCGGCGCCGAACAGCAGCGGCGCATCGTCCTGGGTGACCTGGATGAGGCCGGTGAGATGCGGCAGTTTCAGCTGCCGCAGCCGGCGGCCGCTGGCGGCATCGAACACCCAGACATCATGGCCGGATTCCTTGCGCGTGCCGGCCGGCCCCTGGTGCATCACCGAGTACAGCTCGCCGCGGGCCGCATGCACCGCCAGGTGCTGGGTGCCGCCCATGCGCCATTGCGCGGCCCGCTCGGCAACGCTGAACAGCGACCACTTCGGCGGGAAGCGCAGTTCCCGGCCAGCGGCATCCACCGTGTGCACGTAGCCGTCGAAGGAGGCGAAGTACCAGGTGTCGCCATGGCGCGCGCCCTTCTCGCTCACGGGATCGGCTTCCGGGTCGAAGAAGGCCGGCGTGCGCACCTTCGACAGCGCCAGGCCCCGATCATCCAGCGTGACCACCAGTGCCGCGCCATCGGTGCACAGCATGAAGAACCGCCGCGGCCCGGCGCCGTAGAGCAGGCTGCAGCCGGGGGTTTCAATCTCGGTGACGAAGCGCTGTTCAACCACGTCCACCACTGTGACCGAGGTTGCCGGGGTGATGTTGAACACCAGCGCGAAGCGCTCGTCGTCGGTGAGGATGCTGTTGTGCAGGGTGGGAATGGTGGAACCGCGCTTGGGCGGAATCACGATTTCCCCCACCGGCGCCAGCGTCTGCGGATCGTAGATGGCGAGGATGTCGGTGCGCGTGCCGCGGGTGGTGCGCGAGTAGTGCGTCTCGGGCGAATAGATGGCCCGGCCATGCGCGGGCAGGATGAACTGGGTGAACGAGTAACCGGTGTTGACCATGCCGAGGAAGCGGCCGGTGTCGCCGTCGATGAGCGTGGCGCGGCCATCGGCCATGTAGTCGTACACCATGTCGTAGACCCACAGCCAGTGCGGATCCGCGGCGGGCAGGCGGTTCACCCGGCCGACGGCCTCCGGCGCCATGGGCGGTGCGGCCGGCAGCGCCGGGCTGAGCAGCAGGGCAAGGAGGATGGCGGCAGGGAAACGGGCGGTATGCATGGCGGGGCAATGGCCTTCAGCGACTTGTCCGGCGCCAATACTAGCAGCCTCGCCCGGCGGCCGGGCGCTGCTATGCTCTGGGGCACCTTCAGCCCCCGCATCCGGAGTTCACCGATGACCCAGTCCGCCCTGCCGCTCAGCAACGACCTGTCCCTGCTGCTTGCCGAGACCCGCGCGTTCCTGGCGCGCCCGCACGGCCATTACATCGATGGCCGCTGGACCGATCCGGCGGCCGGGGATCGCTTCGCCGTCATCGACCCCACCGGCGGCGACGTGCTGGCCGAGGTGGCGCGCGGGGGTGCGGCCGACATCGACCAGGCGGTGCGGGCGGCCCGGGCGGCCTTCGACGAGGGCCCCTGGCCGCGCCTGAAAACCACCGGACGTGAACGCGTGCTGCTGCGCCTGGCGGAGCTGCTGGCCGCGAACGCGACGCAGTTCAGCGAGCTGGAAACCCTGGAGTCCGGGCGCTCGCTGGTCAACACGCGCCTGTTCGACGTTGACCTGTCGGTGGACTACCTGCGCTACATGGCCGGCTGGTGCACCAAGATCACCGGCGAGACCATTCCCGTGTCCACGCCCTACATGCCGGCCGAGGCGGCCTTCTTCGCCTGCACCCTGCGCGAGCCGGTGGGCGTGGTCGGTGCCATCACGCCCTGGAACGTGCCGCTCGGCCAGGCCATCTGGAAACTCGCGCCGGCGCTGGCCACCGGCTGCTGCATCGTGCTCAAGCCGGCCGAGCAGACCCCGCTCACCGCGCTGCGCTTCGCGGCGTTGCTGGAGGAAGCCGGGGTGCCGGCCGGCGTGGTCAACATCGTCACCGGCTTCGGCCACGAGGCCGGCGCCGCGCTGGTGGAGCACCCGGGTGTGGACAAGCTGGCCTTCACCGGCTCCACCGAGGTCGGCCGCCACATCGGCATGCGGGCCGCATCGCAGATGAAGCCCTGCACACTGGAGCTCGGCGGCAAGTCACCGGTCATCGTCATGCCCGACGCGGATCTCGACGCCGCCATCCCCGGCGCCGCCTGGGCCATCTTCGGCAATCACGGTCAGAACTGCATTGCCGGCTCACGGCTGTTCGTGCACGAGTCCGTCTACGAGGAGGTGGTCAGCGGCGTGGCCCGCATCGCCACGGCGATACGGCTGGGTTCGCCGCTGGTCGAGGGCTCGGAAATGGGACCGCTGGTGTCGTTCGAACAGCAGCAGCGGGTACTGGAGTTCGTGCAGTCCGGCCTGCAGCAGGGCGCGCGACTGCTCGCCGGCGGCGAGGCCCTGTCGCACCCGGGCTGCTACGTGCAGCCGACGGTGCTTGCCGACACCACCGCCGACATGCGCGTGGTGCAGGAGGAGATCTTCGGCCCGGTGGTGTGCGCCATGCGCTTCAGTGACACCGACGACGCCGTGCGGCGCGCGAACGACACGCGCTATGGCCTGGGGGCCAGCATCTGGACCCGCGATCTCGCCACCGCGCATCGATTGATCCCGCGCCTGGATGCCGGCATGGTCTGGGTCAACACCCACAACGTGCTGGACCTGGCCGTGCCTTTCGGCGGCTTCAAGCAGTCCGGCATGGGCAAGGAACTCGGCCGCGCCGCCATCGAGCATCACACCCGCCTGAAGTCGGCCATCATCTCGCTGTAGTATTCGCACCCACGGGCAGCCAACCAACGGGAAGCCAATGAAAATCGAGAACACCTTCAGTGTTGCCGCGCCGCGCGAGCGCGTCTGGCAATTCATCGACAACCCCGAGGCAGTGGCGGTGTGCATTCCCGGCTGCGAATCGGTGGAAACCCTGGGCGCCGGCCTGTACCGGGCGCTCATCAAGGCCAAGGTCGGGCCGGTGAAAACCGAGTTCAACGTGGACATCACGGTCATCGCGCAGCAGGCGCCCGATTACGCCGAGTACGAAACCAACGGCACCGAGGGCGGCAAGGCATCGCGGCTGAAGGCGGTGAGCCGGCTCACGCTGGTGGAGCTGGACGCCGCCACCACCGAGGTGACCTACAGCTCCGAGGTCACCATCGTCGGCCGCCTGGGCAAGTACGGCTCGGGCATGATGCAGAAGGTGGCCGACAAGATGGGCGCCACCACCGTGGAGAACATCCGCGCGCACCTGGAGGCCGACACCAGCGCCTGACGCGGGCGGGCCCGACCGGCGGACAGCGGCAACCCCGCACAGGCGCGCCGTGCGGGCATGCGCGCTGGCTCGACGCAGGCCGTCCCGCGCACCTCCAGAGGCGAGCACGCGAACGCCGGCAGCGGCTGCGCGATGGCGGGCGCCGGTGCGTCAGCGGGGCGGATCACCGCCGCGACACCCGCCTCAAACCCACGGCACACGGCAACCAGCAGCGAAGCCACCCCACCCGACCCCGGCGCAGTCGCGGTTGAAGCCGCCACTGCGAGGCATCGACGCGTGGGGGATTCGCGGCTGAAGCCGCTCCTACGGGGGCGCCGGGTCGGGGAAGCGAAGGCGGCAGGCCGGAGCGCGGGCCGGCGCGGCGTCGCGATGCCCCCCACTTCGCCTTCGGTGAGCGGTTCACGACAGCGACCCGCGCGGCATCGCTTCCAATTGCCATTGATCACGTGCCAGTGGCCGTTGCCCGGCGGTAGACGACACCGTCGAGGCTGCAATTCCAGGCCCTGCGCACCGCGGCCACCGGTCAGGCCTTCGTGTTCTGGTCGCTGCAGGCGATACTGCCCGCCAGCGACCGCGGATGCGGATGCGGATGCGGATGCGGACGCGGACGCGGACGCGGACGGAATCAAACGACACGTCGAAACAGGACACCAGCCCGCATGTTGAAACAGCTGACGCGCCGCTTTCGGCGACCGGTGCTGCGATTCGCCACCGTACTCGATGGTCGGCGAAACACGGTGAGCATCATCAACACCCTGCTCCTGGCGGCCTCCTGGCAGCGCCTGTACGGCCAGCGCCGTGACCGCTTTCCGCTGACCATCCTGGTTCTCGACGGCCTTCACCTGCCAATACTGTCGCGCCTGGAGGCACTCGGCGCGAGTGTGGTCCACCAACGCGAGGCCCACCGGCTTGATGACTTCTCAGGCACCTACAACAAGCTGCTGGCCCTCGACTGCCAGGGGACGGACGAATGCCTGGCGCTGCTGGACAACGACATTGTCCTGTTGCGCGACATGGACGCCATTCATCGCAGGCTTTCGCGGGTGGCGATGGCCGGCCTGGCCGACAAGCAGCGGGTACCGGACGAGATCCGCGCCGAGATCCGCACAGCGCTGTCGCTGCGGCTTCCGGTGGGCGAATGGGCGCCCTGGAAGCCGCGTTATGACGCGCTTGAGGCCGGGGTAGCGGCAACGCAGGCCGACGGACAGTATTTCAACTCGGGCGTGGTTTGTTTCCCCCCGGGCGGTGCAGCGGCAAAGCGCTGGGAGCAGCACGCCGACCAGCTCGGCCGGCATTTCGGCGACGCACACCGGAACCAGCGCCAGCGCAAGGCGTTCGGCTCGGACCAGTTGCCGCTTTCGACCGCACTCGCCGCCGAGGGCTGCGAGTTGCTGCCGCAGGCCTACAACTACCGGGTGTTCAATTTCCTGTCCGGCGATCTCCAGGCAAGCGAGATACACCTGGTCCACCACGTGGGTATCGGGCGATACCAGGCCTCGCTGCCCGCGGCTGACCGACACAGCCTGGCAGCGCTGGTCCGGCACTACTATGAAGCTTTCATGCTCGACACCATCCGCGGCGACCGACTCGGCCGCAAGCAGGCCCGCGAACAGGCGGTGACCGGCGTCCGTGATGCCGTCCTGGCCATCATTCACGAGCAAGGGATCGACGATCTGCGCGCGCTGAACGCCGCGCTGCGTGACTGAGCGCCGGCCTGCCCGCCGGCGATGACAGCCAGCGCCGATCCGCCGGCCTCAGTTCCGAAATCCGCCCGCGGTGTGCGCGACAGCGGCCAGGCTGGCCACACTGTTCGCGGGCAGGAAGTCATCGATCCATGGCAGCGCTGCCTGCATGCCGCGGGCCAGCGGCTCGTAGCCCTCGCGGCCGAGCAGTGGGTTGAGCCAGACGATTCGCGCAACCGTGCCGCGCAGTGTCCCCAGCGCGGCATCCAGCGCCGCCGGTGTGCCGCAGTCCAGTCCGTCGCTCAGGATCATCACGCTGCTGCGGCGCGGATGCAGGCGTCCGGCATGGCGCGCATGAAAGGCAGCCAGCGCCGCGCCGATGTCGGTGCCGCCGCCGGCGCCGGGCAGGGCCGGTGCCAGCAGGGCCTCCGGGGCCGTACCGGGCCGGCGCAGCTGCGCCGTGATGTCGGCGAGCCGGGTCGCGAACACGCTCACGTGCAGCCGCCCCCCGACTCGCGCGAATGCCTGCGCCAGGTGCAGCATGAAGCGTGCGTAGGCGCGCATCGAACCACTGACGTCGACCAGCAGGTACAGCTCCAGGCGCTGGCGCCGGCGGGCACGCCGGTACAAACGCAGCATCTCGCCGCCATGGCGCAGGCTGTGCCGGCGGATGCGGGCCGGATCCAGGCGTGCACCGTTGACGGCCGGTTGCCAGCGCCGCAGCGGTGCGCGCGCCAGTTGCCGGCCGATGGCCGCGGCCATTGGCAGCAGTTGCTCCAGCTCGTGGCTGTCCAGCCGGCCGATGTCACGCGCATCCGTCACGCTCACGCGCGTCGCCGCCCGGCCGCTGTCCAGTGGCGCTTCGTCCAAGGTGTCGGTGTTGCCCGCCATCTCCAGCGCCTGCAGGGCCGCCCGCGACGCGACCGGGGGCTCCGGCGCCGACGTCGCGCCGTCCGCCGCGGTGCGGGCGAACCACCAGGCATCGAACAGGGCCGGGAAGCGCTCGCGGTCGGCATGCCGGCGCAGCAGCACGGCCTTGGCGACCTCGCGCACCGCCCTGGCGTCGCGGGCATCGACCAACCTGAGCGCCTGGCCGAAGTCGATGATGGCGGTGGGCGGACAGAACATGCCGCCGGCGCGCAGCCAAGCGCCGAGCCCGGCCAGACGCACGGCCGGGGTTGGCGGTGCCGGGCAGGTGCTCACGCCCGCAGCAACAGGCTCTCCAGCCCGGCGTCGCGAACCCGGGCGACGTCGGCCTGGTGTTTCAGCAGGCAGCCCATGGTCGCCTCCAGGGCCGCCGGATCCAGCGCTCGCACGTCGAGCGCCAGCAGCGCGCCGGCCCAGTCGATGGCCTCGGCCACGGCGGGCTTCTTCGCCAGCGGCAATGCCCGCAGGCGGGACAGCACGTCGATGAGCTGGTCGAGCAGCGCCGCCTCCAGCCCCGGCACACGCAGTCGCAGGATCGCCGCCTCTGTCTCCGGCGCCGGGAAATCGATCCAGTGATACAGGCAGCGGCGCCGCAGGGCGTCATGCAGCTCACGGGATCGATTGGAAGTCAGCACTACGCAGGGTGGCTCGGCGGCGCGCACGGTCCCGTACTCGGGGATGCTCACCTGGAAGTCCGCCAGCAGCTCCAGCAGGAAGGCCTCGAAGGCCTCGTCGGCGCGATCGAGTTCGTCGATGAGCAGCAGTACCGGCTCGCCCGGCCTGGCGCGCAGTGCCGCCAGCAACGGACGCTCGAGCAGGAAACGCTCGCTGTAAAGATCCTGGCCGATGACCGCTGCCGCGTCGCCGCGGGCCTCCTGGCGGCGCAGCTCCAGCATCTGGCGCGGGAAGTCCCAGTCGTACAGCGCCGTGCTGGCATCAAGGCCCTCGTAGCACTGCAGCCGCACCAGGCGCGCGCCGATGGCCGCCGCCCAGGTGCGCGCCAGCTCGGTCTTGCCCACGCCCGGCTCACCTTCCAGCAGCAGCGGGCGTTGCAGGCGCGCAGCCAGGAACACGGAGGTGGCCAGCGCGTCGGCCATGACGTAGTCGCGCGCCAGGAAGGCTTCGGCAGCTTGCGCGGCGGATTCAAACATCGTGGAGCCCCTGCGGCGGCCCGTGCCGGACCAGGGCGGCCATCATACGACAGTGCCGCGCGCGGCTCAGAGCAACCAGCGCAGGGCCTGGCCGTTGGAGCCCTCGGCAATCACCGATTTGCTGTCGCCGCCGAAGGCGAGCGCCTGGATCACATTGCCCTGTGACAGCAGCGACCGGCCGCTGGCGACATAGCTGCGCAGCCGCTCGGCCGTGGTCGTATCCCACAGCGCGACTTCACCGCCGGGAAACCCGGTCAGCAGCCGTGCACCGTCCGCCGAGAACGCGGCCGCGCTGACCACGTAACGGCGAGCACCGAGCGGCAGGCGTACCGGCCCGGTGCTGTCACCGACCGCGCTGACCAGCGCGCCACCGCGGTTGTCGGCGCTGAACAGCCGCTGGCCGCGGGAATCGAGCATGACCATCATGACGCGGGAATCATGCGCGTGGATGGCAAGCTCCCGGCCCTTTGCCGCATCCCACACCACGGCACGGCGGTCCAGCCCGGCGGTGGCGGCGCGGCTGCCGTCGGCGGACAGCGACACGGCGGTCACCGCCTCGCCGCGATGGGCGATCACTTCGAGGCGCCGCAACGAGCGCTGGTCGATGTGCAGCGCCCGGCCGTCCTCCAGGCCGATCAGCACGAAACGCCCGCCATCGGCAATCGCCACCGCGGTGATGTCGGCGTCGATGGACCAGTAACCCAGCCCCTTGCCGGTGGCGGTATCCCAGACCACCCAGGTGCGCTTGTCGGCGGTGATGACATGGCTGCCGTCGCGGGCGATGGCAATGTGGGTGATGTTGTCCGGGCCCTCGTCCAGGTGCGACCAGCGGTACAGGCGGACGTCGCGGGTCAGGTCCCACAGGCCGGTGCCGGCATCCAGCGATGCCAGGGCCGCGTAACGGCCGTTGGCGGACAGGGCCGCATCCAGCAGCCCGCGCTCGACGTGCTGCCAGGTATGGGTCGGCGCAACGCCATTGCAGGCCGCCAGCACGAGCAGCAGCACCAGCGCCGCAATGCGTCGCAGTGCCGGCAGGCCGCGCCCGCAGGCAGCAGGGAAGGTTGGCATGGACATGTTCGCGGTATCGGCCGCGGACACCGCGATATTGAGGGCGCTGCCGGGGCGGCGCTTTCGTCGGCCAGGTTTAGGACGTATGCTCTAAACTTGGATCCTGCCGGAGGCGCTGCCATGGCCGAGGAAGTCCTGCTCTCCAACTGCCCCCGTGACTGTTATGACGGCTGCGGCGTGCAGATCGAAAAGCGCGGCGATCGCCTGGTCGTGCGCGGCAATCCGGCGCACCCGGTAAGCCGCGGCAGCCTGTGCCGGAAGTGCACCCGTGCCTACAACGACAGCTGGCAGGACCCCTCGCAACGGCTGACCCGGCCACTGCGACGCAGCGGGCCGAAAGGCAGCGGCCGCTACGAACCGGTACCCTGGGACGACGCCCTGGCCGACATTGCCGCCCGCCTCAAGGACACGCTGGCGAGGTACGGCGGCGGGGCGATCATGAATGCCCACTACTCCGGGACGCTGGCACTCACCGGTTTCGCCTTCCCCATGCGCTTCTTCCACGCCATCGGCGCCGACGAGGCGGACCCGGACAGTATCTGCAACGCCGCCGGCCATGCCGCCTGGGGTTACCTGTTCGGCGAGAGCTATTGTGGTTTCGACCCGCGGACCATCCGCGATACCCG
>CAYGQN010000016.1:0-23616 GCA_964351795.1 uncultured Gammaproteobacteria bacterium | reverse complement strand
AGGACACCCCGGCATGCCAGGCGCGCCGGTCGAACGGCACGAACTGCACCAGGCTGCCGTCGCGACGCACCAGCAGGTGGGCGGACACGCGCAGCCCGGCGATTTCCCGGAAATACGGATGCGCCGTGGGCGGCAGGCAGTTGCAGAACAGCTGCTCTATCCAGGGCCCGCCGAACTCGCCCGGCGGCAGGGAGATGGCGTGGATGACGATGAGGTCGAGGCGGGCCCCGGCCGGGCGCTCGTCGGCGTTGGGCGAGGCCACCCGCTCGACGCCGGCCAGCCAGTGACCGTCCAGCCGCGGCATTCAGGCAGGCGCGTCCCCGGGCCGCGCCAGGACCAGCGAGAACCAGCCGCCATCGGCCTCGTAGTGCGTATCCACGTCGAAACCGCCCTGCGCGAGCAGGCTCTCCAGCGAGCGCCGCGAGAACTTGCGGCTGATCTCGGTGAGGATCTCGTCGCCCTCGTTGAAGGCGAGGTCGCAGTCCAGCGCCGGCACCGAGACCTCCTGGTCCTGCATGGCAACCAGGTACATCTCGATGCGGCTGCGAACCGGGTTGAAACAGGCGTAGTGCGAGAAGGCGTCAACGTTGAAATCCGCACCGAGGTCGCGATTGAGCACGCGCAGCACATTGAGGTTGAAATCGGCCGTGATTCCGCCGGCATCGTTATAGGCCGCATGCAGCACGGCCGGGTCCTTGATGCGGTCGGCGCCGATCAGCAGGCGATCGGCCGGGCGCATGAGGGCCCGCACATCCGCCAGGAAGCGGCCCGCCTGTTCGGGCGAGAAATTCCCGATGGTGCCGCCGAGGAACACGAACAGCGTCGGGGAATCCTGCACCGGCAGATGGTCAAGGCCAGCCATGTAATCGCCCACCAGCGGTGCGAGCTGGAGCCAGTCGTAGCGCTCGAGCAGGCCCTGGCCGGCATCCAGGACGATTTCCCGGCACACATCGAAGGGCGCATAGCGGGGCTGGCAGTCCAGGCGGTCGCAGGCATCGAGCAGGTGCCGCGTCTTGCGCGAGGTGCCGCTGCCCAGTTCCAGGATGGCGCGGGGTCGCATGGCCGCGATGATGTCATCGGCATGCGCGGCCAGCAGCGCCGCCTCCGTGCGCGTGGGATAGTATTCGCGGCTGTCGCAGATACGATCGAACAGCAGCGAGCCGCGCTCGTCGTAGAAATACTTCGGTGGCAGCTCACGGGGCGCGCCCAGCAGGCCGCTGCGCACATCTTCGAGCAGGTCGGGGACCTCGCGGGCTGCCGGCACTTCGCGGCACAGGGCTGCCAGGTCCGGGATGTCTGCGACTTCGCTGCCGCTGGTGTAATTCGCTGCCATGCTGGTGGGCTCATGCTTTGTCCGGGCGGGGGCTTAGCCTAACATGCAGCTTCCGGGGGCTCACCCCCGACACCGAACTGTCACAAGGCCGCGCCCACCGCGATTGCCGCAATGCTTGAGCAACTCACCGAATTCAGTGGTCGGGTGTCCTCGCTGTTGTGGGGCAATCCGCTCACCCTGGGGATCCTCCTCGGTACCGGGGTCTACCTGAGCTTCCGTCTCGCGTTCCTGCAGGTACGGGGCTTCCGCGCCGCGCTGCGGCAGCTGCGCCGGGGCCTGGCCGAGCCCGGCGAGGCCGGCGAGGTCTCCCCCTTCCAGGCGCTGAGCACCGTGCTGTCGGCGACCGTGGGCACAGGCAACATCGCCGGCGTGGCCACCGCCATCACGCTGGGCGGGCCGGGCGCGCTGTTCTGGATGTGGGTGACCGCCGTGTTCGGCATGGCGACCAAGTTCACCGAGTGCACGCTGGCCGTGCGTTTCCGCCACATTGCCGCCGACGGCGAGGTCTCCGGCGGGCCGATGTACACCCTGGCCAACGGCCTCGGCATGCGGCGCACCGGCATGGCCTTTGCCGCGGCCGCGATGATCGCCTCCTTCGGCATCGGCAACATGGTGCAGGCCAACTCCGTGGTCGACGGGCTGGTGTTCGTCTGGCCCGCCGCCGCCCACTGGCGCTGGCTCATCGGCGTGGCCATGGCCGGCGCGGTGGCCGCGGTCATCCTCGGTGGCGTGCGTCGCATCGCCGGGGTGGCCAGTGTGCTGGTGCCGCTGATGGCCGGGCTGTACGTCATCGCCGCCTGCATCGTGCTGATGGTCAATGCCTCGCTGGTGCCGGCAGCCCTCTGGCAGGTGCTCGACAGCGCGGTGAATCCCGCGGCCGTGGGCGGCGCCGCCATCGGCGAGGCCATCCGCTGGGGCGTGGCGCGCGGGCTGTTCTCCAACGAGGCGGGGCTCGGTTCATCGCCCATGGCCTTCGCCGCCACCCGCGTCGGCACCCCGGCCCGGGCCGGCCTGGTGGCCATGCTCGGGCCTTTCGTGGACACCCTGGTGATCTGCTCGCTCACCGGCCTGGTCATCATCACCGCGCAGATGAGCGTGGCGGGCGTGCCGGCGGACCTGGTGGGCACGGCGCTGACGGCCTTCGCCTTCTCCACGGTTCTCGGGCATGCCGGCAGCCTGGTGGTGGGGACAGGCCTGTCATTGTTCGCCTATTCCACCATGATTGCCTGGTCCTACTACGGGGATCGCTGCGCGATGTTCCTGTTCGGCCCTCGCGCGGTGCTGCCCTACCGGCTGCTGTTCACGGCCCTCGTGGTGGTGGGGGCAACGGTACCGCTGCACCTGGTCTGGAACATCGCCGACATCATGAACCTGCTGATGGCCATACCCAATCTCATCGGCGTGCTGCTGCTGGCCGGGCTGGCGGCCAGGCTGGCCGACAACGTGCTGGATCGCCAGCCCCGGGACTGAGCCCCGCGCAGCGCGCGCCCCGGCGCGGCATAATGGCCCCTTTTCCGGAGCCCGCCACCGCCATGATCCCCCTGCCCGCCGAGGACATCACCAGCCGCGTCGCCCTCGCCCTTGCCGAGGATGTCGGTGACGGTGATCGCACCGCCGACATCCTGCCGGCCGACAGCCGCGCCGAGGCCCGTATCATCAGCCGGGAACAGGCGGTCATCTGCGGCCGCGCCTGGGTCGAGGAGACATTCCGTCAGCTCGACCCTGCCGTAACACTGCAGTGGGCGGTGCGCGATGGCGATGAAGTCGATGCCGGTACCGAGCTGTGCCGTCTGCAGGGCCCCACGCGGGCGCTGCTCACCGGCGAGCGCACGGCCCTGAACTTCCTCCAGGCCCTGTCCGGTACCGCCACCGTGGCACGCAGCTATGCCCGCCTGGTCGAGGGCACCGGCGCCGCCCTGCTCGATACCCGCAAGACCGTCCCGGGCCTGCGCAGCGCGCAGAAGTACGCCGTGGTCTGCGGGGGTGGCAGCAATCATCGCCAGGGGCTGTTCGATGCCATTCTGATCAAGGAGAACCACATCGCCGCCTGCGGCTCCATCGAAGCCGCGGTGCGCCGCGCGCGCGAGCTGCACCCGGAGATCCTGGTCGAAGTCGAGGTCGAGACCCTCGCGCAACTGGACGAAGCCATCGCCGCGGCCGCCGACGTCGCCATGCTGGACAATTTCGATCTCGACCGCATGCGCACCGCGGTACGCCGGCCGCGGGGCCGGTTGAAACTCGAGGCCTCGGGCGGTTTCGACCACGACAGCGTCAGGGAGGTGGCGGCGACCGGTGTGGACTACGTCTCGGTGGGGGCCATCACCAAGCACGTGCGGGCCGTGGACCTGTCGATGCGGGTCATCACCGGGCCCTGAACTTGTTCAGTACCGGCGCTTTGGGGTAGTTTCCCGCCCGTGCGGCCACTGCGCGAACCAGGGGGAAGGCGGGCCTGACGCTGTCGCGGCCCGGACACGGGCGGCGGTTAAACCAAAAACAACCCAGGGCATCCGCTCGCCATGAAGAAACTCCTGTTCCAGCTCGATACCGATATCATTCCCAACACTTTCGACACCGTGGTGGCCTACGACGGCGGCGCCGACCATGTCAGCGTCCGCGGCGGGATCACGCCCGAGAACGTCGGGACCATGGTCGACGGGGCCATTTTCACCCGCGGCATGAAGGACAAGAAGCACACCGCCCTGTTCATATCCGGCAGCAACATGGCCGAGGGCGAGGACCTGCTCGACAGCATCACGGCGCATTTCTTCGACGGCTTCCGGGTCTCGGTCATGCTCGACAGCAATGGCAGCAACACCACCGCCGCTGCCGCCGCTGCCAAGATCACCCGGCACGTGGACGTCGCCGGCAAGCGCACCGTCATCCTGGCCGGCACCGGGCCGGTGGGCCAGCGCGCTGCCGTCATGCTCGCGCGCGCTGGCTCCAGCGTGACGATCACCTCCCGCAAGATGGCGCGTTCCCGGGCAACGGCCACCGCGCTGAAGCGCCGCTTCGGTGTGCAGGTCGAGGCCGCGGAAGCGGCCGATCCGGACGCCTGCGAGGCCTTGCTGGACGGCGCCGCCGTGGTGCTGTCAACCGGCGCCGCCGGGGTCCGGCTGCTGCGCGAGCACCAGTGGAAAGACCATCCGACCCTGGAGATCCTGGTCGATGCCAATGCCACGCCCCCGCTCGGCCTGGAGGGCGTGGACATGAATGACGCGGGCACCGAACGTCACGGCAAGGTGTGCTTCGGGGCGCTGGGCTTCGGAGCGCTGAAAATCAAGGTCCATCGCCGTTGCATCTCGCAGTTGTTCGAAACCAACGATCTCGTGCTCGATGCCGAGCAGATCTACGAGATCGCCAGGGAAATGGCCTGATCACCATCACCCGGAAACCGCGCGCCACCCGCTGCGCCCTGCTGGCGCTGGGGCTGGGGCTGCTCGTCAGCCTGCCGGCCGCAGCGCGGGAACCGGCCGCCTTACTGGCGGCCCTGGAGCGCGGCGACGCCGAAGCGCTGACGCGCCTGGCGGCCGAGGCAACGGCCGGCGACCCGCTGGCCCAGTACGGCTACGCCCTGGCCATCGAGGCCGGTCTCACCACACGGCCCCCGGACACCGCCCTGCAGTGGATGCTGGCCGCGGCCGAGGCCGGCCTGCCGGTGGCGCAGCGCCTGGCCGGCAACTGGCTGTATCGCCAGTCCGGCGAGGACCAGGCCCGTGCCCTGCCCTGGTGGCGGCGTGCCGCCGAACAGGGCGATGCCCGCGCGCAGTACAACCTGGCGATTGCCCGGCTGTCGCTGGACAGCGGCGCCGACGCGGGCGAGCGTGGCTGGCTTGAACGCGCCGCCGCGGCCGGCCTGCCGGAGGCCACCTTCGCGCTGGCCATGCTGCTGCTGGAAATGCCGGAGGCGGACCCGGCGCGCATCGAAGCCCTGCTCGCGCAGGCCGCCGCGACCGGCTATCGGCCCGCACAGCGCAACCTCGGCCTGCTGCTGGCCGCGGACTGGCTCCCCGGGGAAGCACCGGCGCCTGCCCGGCCCGTCGCGCAGGCGGCGCAGCCCGGGGCCGCCGTGCACGAAACCGGCAAGGGAGCCACGCCGGATCCTGCATCGCCGGCGGTCGTCCCCCGGGCGGCACCGGGGAGGCTTGATGCGCGGCCGGAGCGCCTGTCCGACGGACCGGCCGACGCCGTCGCTGCGCGGGCCTGGCTCCTGGCGCAACCGGCCGACAATTTCACGATCCAGCTCGCTACCGGCAGCAACGAGTCAGCCCTGCGCGACCTGCTCGCCACCCAGTCCCATGCACAGCCGGGTGCCTGGTTCCGGCTTCCCGGTGACAGCGCCGTGCTCTACACCGCGGTGCTGGGCAGCTTCGCAAGCTTCGCGGCCGCCGCCTCGACCCTGGAGAGCCTGCCCGAAGCGATGCGCGAGACCCGGCCCTGGATCCGCCGCTTCAGGGAACTCCAGCAGCTGCTCGACTGAGCCCCGCCCTTGCAGCGCATCGCGCTACAATCGCTTTCACGGAGCCGGCCTGTTGGCCGGTTGCGGCCACGCACCCGCGCAGGAACGAAGGACCAGGCATGTCGCGGTTCGAAGAAATCATCAATGCCCCGGCCGAAGGGCTCATCAACCGCTTTCACCGGCTGGCGCGTGCGGGGGACCTGGCCCAGGAAGAGGCCGTTCGCGGCATGGCCCGCCAGCATGGACTGCATCGTTCGCAGCTCATCTGCGCGCTGGGATTCAACAACGCCATCCGCGAGGTGCCGGAGGTGCTCGGCCTGCTCGGGTTCGACAGCTACGATGAACTGGCCAAGCTGCGCAACGAGGTGTTCGTCAACGACATCTACCGCCGACTCAAAATCGACGACGTCCTGGCCGTCTACCAGCGCGTCATCCACGACAGCGACCTGCTGGCGGTCATGCAGTACCTGCTGGAACAAAGGCTGGAAAACATCGAGCAGCGCATCGAGGAAACGGTCAACTCGCTGGTGATCGAGCGCTACAAGAAGGAGATGCGGGCCATCTACAACGACGGGGTGGCAACCATCGAGTTCGCCGAGAAGCGCCTGGACCGCACCGACAGCGGCTTTCGCGCCCTGCTCAATGAAGTGATGATCATCACCGAAGCCCGCCTCATTCCCGTCGGTGACATCTTTTTCCGCAATTCGGTGCTGCCGCAGGAGAAGCGGCGGCTGATAACACGCGGCCTCATCAGCGAGGAGCTGGTGCGCGCACGTCTGCAGGACCCGGACATTCCCGAGGCCGAGCGCAGGATGCTGGAAGAGCAGCTCGCCTGGGGCCTGCCGGCCGCTGGCGGTTGAGCCTGGCTCAGCGCGGGCAGCGGCGCTCCTGGCGCGCTTCCGAGGCCTTGAACCCCAGCTCGTACCCCGTGAGCTGGCCGGCCTTGACGCACACGCCGAAGTCCTCGGCGAACTGCCGGTTGTCCCAGCGGAATTCCAGGCCATCCTCGTAACCTTCGTACCAGCACGCGCAGAACGGGCTGAGTTCCTTCTCCCGCGGCGCGATGCGCCGGGTGTCGTCGTCACCATCTTCGGCCATGGCAGGCATGGCGACGACAAGCGCGAGCAGTGCAGCGGAGACGGCAGGTGGGAAGCTGAATCGCATCTGAATCCTCTCTGCGCCCGCAGCTGGTACGGGCGATGCGCATGGTGGTGTCCAGAACATAGCATAGCCGCCGGGGCCCGCTGCCGGCTGCCGCGCCGGCAGTGACGCCGGTCACGTGACGACCGACAGACGGAGCTGCCCGACGGACGGGCGGTCAGTGCCCCCGCAGGCGCCTCAGCGGCCCTCGCCCAGGTGCTCGGCCAGGTACAGCCAGGTCTCGATGACGGTATCCGGGTTGAGCGAGATGCTGTTGATGCCTTTCTCGATGAGCCACTGTGCCAGGTCCGGGTGGTCCGACGGGCCCTGGCCGCAGATGCCGACATACTTGCCCGCGTCGCGGCAGGCGGTGATGGCCATCTCCAGCAGTTGCTTGACCGCCGGGTTGCGCTCGTCGAAGCGGTCGGCGATGAGGCCGGAGTCCCGGTCCAGGCCAAGGGTGAGCTGGGTGAGGTCGTTCGAGCCGATGGAAAAGCCGTCGAAGTACTCGAGGAAGTCCGCCGCCAGCAGGGCGTTGGAGGGCAGCTCGCACATCATGATGACGCGCAGGCCGTTCCGGCCGCGGGCCAGCCCGTTGGCATCCAGCAGCTCGCTGACCTGGCGCGCCTCGTCCACCGTTCGCACGAAGGGGATCATGACCTCGACATTATCCAGGCCCATGTCCTCGCGTACGCGCCGCACGGCCCGGCATTCCAGCTCGAAGCAATCGCGGAACTGCGGGGCGATGTAGCGCGAGGCGCCGCGGAAGCCGAGCATCGGGTTCTCCTCGTGCGGCTCGAACTGCTCGCCGCCGATGAGGTTGGCATACTCGTTCGACTTGAAATCCGACAGCCTCACGATGACCGGCTCGGGCGCGAAGGCCGCGGCGATGGTCGAGATCCCCTCGCAGAGCCTGGACACGTAGAACTCCACTGGCGATTCGTAGGCCGCAATCCGCGGCGCGATGCGGGCCCGCAGTTCATCGTCGAGATGGGCGTAGTCCAGCAGGGCGCGCGGATGGATGCCGATCATCCGGTTGATGATGAACTCCAGCCGGGCCAGGCCGATGCCATGATGCGGCAGCGCCGCGAAGGCGAAAGCGCGCTCCGGGTTGCCGACGTTCATCATGACGCGGGTCGGGGGCGGCGGCATGCTGTCCAGGTGGATTTCACGGCGCTCGAAGGGCAGCAGGCCGGCATAGACATAGCCGGTGTCGCCCTCGGCGCAGGACACCGTCACCTCGCTGCCGTCGCTTACCCGCTCGGTGGCATCGCCACAGCCCACCACCGCCGGGATGCCGAGCTCACGGGCGATGATGGCCGCGTGACAGGTGCGCCCGCCGCGGTTGGTCACGATGGCGGCGGCCCGCTTCATCACCGGCTCCCAGTCCGGGTCGGTCATGTCGGTGATGAGCACCTCCCCGGCGGTGAGGGTGGCCATATCATCGAGATCGCGAACGATGCGCGCGGTGCCGGCACCGATGCGGTGGCCAATGCTGCGGCCCTCGGCCAGCGGCGCGCCCTGCCCCTTCATCTCGAAGCGTTCGAGCACCCGGTCGCTGCGGCTCTGGACCGTCTCGGGCCGGGCCTGGACGATCAGCAGTTCACCCGTCTCGCCGTCCTTTGCCCATTCGATGTCCATGGGCCGCTGGTAGTGCTGCTCGATGAGCACGGCCTGGCGCGCCAGCGCCCGGACGTCCTCGTCGCCGATGCAGAAGCGCAGCGCCTCGGCCTCGGGCACCGGCTCGGTGCTGACGCCGTCGTCCGAGAACACCATGCGCATGTGCTTGGCGCCCAGGCGGCGCTGGAGGATCGATTCATGCCCGCTCGCCAGGGCCGGCTTGTAGACATAGAACTCGTCCGGGTTCACGGCTCCCTGCACCACGGTCTCCCCGAGGCCATAACTGCCGGTGATGAACACCGCATCGCGGAAACCGGACTCGGTATCCAGGGTGAACATCACGCCGCTGGCCCCGAGGTCACTGCGCACCATCTGCTGCACGCCGGCCGACAGGGCCACCTGGTCGTGGGCAAACCCCTGGTGCACCCGGTAGGCAATCGCGCGATCATTGAACAGCGAGGCGAACACGGCCTTGATGTGCGTGAGCACGGCATCGTAGCCACGCACGTTGAGAAAGGTCTCCTGCTGGCCGGCGAAAGAGGCATCCGGCAGGTCCTCTGCGGTGGCCGAGGAGCGAACCGCCACCGAGACATCATGGCCCACATCGGCAACGAGTCTTTCCCAGTGCTCACGCACGGCCTGCTCCAGGCGCCCGGGCAGGGCCCGCTCGATGATGCGGGTGCGAATGCTGTTGCCGGCGCGGCGCAGCGCGTTGACATCGTCGACATCCAGGGCCGCGAGCTCGGCGTTGATTTCCGCGGCCAGGCCGCCGGCCGACAGGAATTCGTGAAACGCGGCGGTGGTCGTGGCGAAGCCCCCGGGCACGCGCACACCGGCCTCGGCCAGGTGGCCTATCATCTCGCCCAGCGAGGCGTTCTTGCCACCGACAATGTCGATGTCCCCCATGCGCAGATCGCGCAGGTCAATCACGTAATCAGTCAAAGCACTCGCTCCGCCAGCTTCTGCGCCCAGGCGCGGGGGGCGCGATTATAACCGATGCCCGGCGCTGTCCGGGCGGCTCACGTACCGGCCCGCTCTTGGCGCTACAATGGCCGCCATGACCCGACGCGTATTCTTCGTTTCCGACCGTACCGGCATCACCGCCGAGACCCTGGGGGAAAGCCTGCTGACGCAGTTTCCAGACCAGCAGTTCCTGCGCACCAACCTGCCATTCATCGGCACCGCCGAGAAGGCACAGATCGCACTCAAGCGCATCAACGACGTGGTGGCTGTCGGGGGCGAGCGGCCGCTGGTGTTCAGCACGCTCACCGACCCGCAGACGCAGGCCGTCATCGCCGGGGCGGATGCCTGGGTGTTCGACCTGTTCGGCACTTACATCGAGCCGCTGGAGAAGGCCCTTGGCAAGGCATCCTCCCACACCGCCGGGCGCATGCACGGCATGACCGATCTCGGCCGCTACCAGCACCGCGTCAACGCGCTGAACTTCACCCTCGACCACGATGACGGCCTGCGCCTGCGCGAGCTCGACCAGGCCGACGTCATCCTCGTGGGCGTGTCACGTAGCGGCAAAACACCCACCTGCCTGTACCTGGCCATGCATTTTCATCTGAAAGCGGCCAACTATCCGCTCGATGACGACGACCTCGACAGCGATCAGCTGCCCGAGAAGCTGCGGGCGCACAAGCGCAAGATCTTCGCCCTGACCATCCAGCCCGAGCATCTCAGCCGTATCCGCCACGAGCGCCGCCCCGACAGCAACTACGCCTCACTGGCCCAGTGCCGGGCCGAAATCGCCCGGGCCGTCGCCATTTTCGACAATGAGCAGATCCCCTGCATCGACACCACCACGACGTCCATCGAGGAGATCGCCACCACCGTGCTCGAACACTTCGGCTTCGAGCGGGCCAGGCACTGAGCGTGGCAGCCCGCGCCCCCGGCAGCCCCCGCGCCCGCCAGTCACAGCGCCTGGACCGCCAGGACTGGGTGAGCGCCGCGCTGCGCACCCTGCACGAGGAAGGCGTGGACCAGGTGCGGGTGGAACGCCTCGCCAAGGCCCTCGGCGTCACCAAGGGCAGCTTCTACTGGCATTTCCGTGATCGCCAGGACCTGCTCGACAAGATGCTGGCCTACTGGTTCGAGCGCATGACGCAGACGGTGTTCGACGTGGCCAACCGCTTCCGCGGCGAACCGCAGGAGCGCCTGCTGGCGGTGCTGGAGGACATCACCGGCCATGATCGCGCCGGCTACGATCTCGCCGTGCGGGCCTGGGCCCGCAATGATGCGTCTGCCGCCGCTGCCGTGCGCGACATCGACCAGCGCCGCTGTGATTTCCTGGTGCAGTTGTTCCGCGACATCGGCTTCGACGACGACGAGGCTGCGCTGCGCGGACGCATCACCTACTGTTTCGTCCTCGGCGAGGCCATGGCCTTCAACCGCCAGGGCCGCGACGAGGCGCTGCATACCATCCGGCGCAAGGTTGCGCTGCTGGTGTCCGGCGAACCACCCGGGTAAGCGCGACGCGCACCCGGCCCGCTACCGGAACACACTTGCAACTACACATACGGTACCGTATGGTTAGGCCATCGGGTCGGCATGGAACCGGCCAGGCCACCATCGCGGCGACCAGGGGAGCCGACGCATGAGCAGCAGTACCATCGACGCACGCAGTTTCCGCAACGCCCTGGGCAATTTCGCCACCGGCGTGACGGTCATCACCACGAAGGACCCGGCGACGGGGCAGTTCGTCGGGGTCACCGCCAACAGCTTCAACTCGGTGTCGCTGGAGCCGCCGCTGGTGCTGTGGAGCATCGCCCGCACCGCGCGCAGCCTGCAGGCCTTCTCCGGCGCCGAATATTTCGCCGTCAACGTGCTGTCCGCCGACCAGGTGTCGGTATCGAACCACTTCGCCTCCAAGGTCGAGGACAAGTTCGCCGAGCTGGACTACGAGCTCGGCTGCGGGGATTCCCCCCTGCTGGCCGGCTGCGCCGCCCGCTTCCAGTGCCGCAAGGCCTTCGAGTACGACGGCGGCGATCACATCATCCTGGTCGGCGAGGTGGTGGGTTTCGACGACAGCGGCCGGGCCGGCCTGCTCTACCATCGCGGCGCCTACGCCGTGTGCGAGCCGCACCCGGCCACCGCCAAGGTGTCCGAGGAAGCCGCCAGCACCGGCTTCGTGGCGCATTACCTGGATTACCTGCTGGCCACCGCGGCGAACCGCTTCGAGATGAACTTCCAGCCGGTGCTCGACCGCATCGGCCTGAGCCAGAACGGCTGGCGCGTGCTGGCCACGCTGTCCGACCAGGGCGAACTCACGGTGCCGCAGCTGAGCACCACCGTGCTGGTGCCGGAGCAGGCGCTGGAACCCGTGGCCGAGGCGATGGTCACCGAGGGCCTGCTCGAGGACGCCGGCGATGGCCGCCTGCGGCTGGCGCCGGCGGGGCAGGAGAAACTCGACAGCCTGCTCGCCGCCGCCCGCGCCCACGAAGCCGACGCGCTGGGCGAATTCAGCGAGGCCGAGGCCAGCGCCCTGAAGAGCATGCTGAAACGATTGATCAACTGGGTGGACACGGCCGGCACGCCGGGCGTGGCGGCCCGCAAGGCAACAGGCGGCTGAGCCCGCAAGGCATTCAAGACACAGGCGCCCACGGCGCAGGAGGCAAGGTCATGCGAAAACTGGCAGTCATCGGCAGCGGTACCTCGGGCATGCTGTTCGCCCACAAGATGATGCAGGCAGGCTACGACGTCACCGTCTTCTCGGATCGCACGGCCGAGCAGTGGCTGAACGATTCCGCGCCCACCGGCACGGCCTACCTGTACGACTGCAACATCCAGTACGAGCGCGACCTCGGCCTGGAGCACTGGGATGAACTCACCCACCACGGCAGCGGCATCCACATGGACTGGCAGCCCACCGCCGGTGCCGAACGCATCGTGGCCAAAGGCCTGTTCTCCTCCGACCGTGGCGGCGCGGTGGACATCCGCATGCGCGTGCATCGCTGGATGAACGATTTCGAGGCCAGGGGCGGGAAGATCGTCATCGGCGCCGTCACCATGGCGGACCTCGATCGCATCGGCGGGGAATTCGACCTGACCGTGCTGGCCGTGGGCAAGGGCGAGCTTGGCGGCCTCATACCCCGTGACCCGGAGCGCAGCGTCTACGATGCGCCCCAGCGCAACCTGTGCATGGCCATCGTCAAGGGCATCGACGGCCACGTGGCCGGGGACCGCTGCGAGTTCACGCCGGTGAAGTTCAACTTCTTCGCCGATGCCGGCGAGTACTTCTGGGTGCCCTACACGCACAAGACCGAGGGCCATACCTGGTGCATCCTGTGGGAGCCCAAGGCCGGCGGCTACCTGGACAAGTTCGGTGACTGCGCCAGTGCCCAGGACGCCGTCGCCATGAGCCGCGAACTCATCCAGCAGTACGCGCCCTACGAATGGGAATTCGTGAAGAACATGCAGGTCATCGAGTCCGACCCGCACTCCTGGCTCAAGGGCCGCTTCCCGCCGACGGTGCGCCAGGGCTGGGGCAGGACGCCGTCGGGCCACATGGTGATTCCGCTGGGTGACGTGGCAGTCACCTTCGATCCCATCGGCGGCCAGGGCGGCAATTGCGCCCACCGCAACACCATCTTCACGGCCAATGCCATCATCGAGCATGGCAAGCGCGAGTACACGACCGACTGGGCCGAGCAGCTCAACGCGGATTTCTGGGAGTTCCACGGGCGCTGGGCCTACACCTTCAACAATATCCTGCTCGAGCCGCTGACCGAGGCCGGCAAGATCGTGCTGGGCACGGCCGCGCAGAACTTCGAGTTCGCCAGCCAGCACTTCTTCGGCAACATCGACAAGCCGAAGAACTTCTTCCCCTGGATGGAGGATCCGGCGCTGGCACGGCAGAAGACCGCGCCCTACCAGCGCGCCGCCTGATGCGGTTCGTGCTGGTACACGGGTCCTGGCACGAGGGATCGAGCTGGGACCCGGTCGTCGCGGCCCTGGAATCCGCCGGGCACGAGGCCTTCGCCCCCACGATCGCCGGGCACGGGCCCGGCGCCGATCGCAACGTCAACCACGATGACTGCTGGCAGTCCATCGCCGGCTACATCACGGAGGCGGACCTGCACGACGTGGTCCTGGTGGGGCACAGCTTCGGCGGCACCATCATCTCGAAGGTGGCCGAAGCCATCCCGGAGCGCCTGCGCCGGCTGGTGTTCCAGAACGCCTTCGTCTGCGCGGACGGCAACTCCCTTACCGACGAGACGCCGCCGCACTACGGCGCCCTGTTCGCGGACCTCGCCGCGCAATCCGCGGACAACACCGTGATGCTGCCCTACGCCATCTGGCGGGAGGCTTTCATCAACGACGGCGACGAGGCGCTGGCGCGGGAGACCTACGACTACCTCAGCCCGGAACCGATGCAGCCGTTCCTCGACAAGCTGGATCTGAAGAAGTTCTACTCCCTGGAACTGCCAAGGAGCTACATCAATTTCACCGAGGATACCGCCCTGCCACCCGGCGAATGGGGCTGGCACCCGCGCATGTCCTCCCGCCTGGGCCTGCACCGCCTGGTGCAGAAGCCCGGCAGCCACGAGGTCATCTTCACCAACCCCGAACTGCTCACCGAGGCCATCCTCGAGGCCGGCCGCGACTGAGTCGCACCGGGCCACTTTCCGGGCCCGCGGCTGATTCAGTATCGTGTGTCCCGACTGAAGTCCCCGGGAACCGACAAGGAGCCTCCCATGCCAGGCCGTATCGACACACGTCTCGCCGAACTCGGCATCGCCCTGCCGCAACCCACCGCCCCGAAGGTCGCGAAAATCCTGCCCTTCGCCATCAGCGGGAACCTGCTGTTCCTGTCCGGCGCGCTGCCGCAGTGGGAGGGTGATATCCGCTACACCGGCAAGGTCGGCCACGACTTCACCCTGGAGCAGGGCCGCGACGCGGCCAGGCTGTCGATGCTGAACGTGCTCACCCAGGCGCGCGTGGCGCTGGCCGGTGATCTCGACCGCATCGGCCGCTTCATCAAGCTAGGCGGCTTCGTCAACTGCACCGGGGACTTCAGCCAGGTGGCCGAGGTGGTCAATGGCGCCTCGGAACTGGTCCTGGATGTGTGGGGCGATGCCGGCCGCCATTCGCGTATCGCCGTGGGCGCGGCCAACATGCCCATGGGCGTGGCGGTGGAGATCGAGGCCGTCTGTGAGATCCACGCGTGAGCGCCGCCCACGCCCAAGACAGCCTGTGGTTCGAGGATCTCACGCCCGGCATGCGCGGCAGCGAAGGCCCCTATCGCGTGGAGGCCGAAGAGATGCTCGCCTTCGCCGCCAAGTGGGACCCGCTGCCCATCCATGCCGGCGACGCCGCCGGCGTGCACGGCCAGGCGATTGCTCCGGGCACCTACACCCTGGCCGTGAAGCAGCACCTGCTCACGCGCAACTGCCCCTGGGGCAGCGCCGTCATCGGCGCGATCCAGCACGACCAGATGCGGTTCCTGAAGCCCGTGCGGGCCGGGGATGAACTGAGCTTTCACTGGGAGGTCCGTGAATCGCGCCCATCCCGCAGCAAACCCGACCGCGGCATCACCACCTTCCACATGGCCCTGACCCGCGCCGACGGCGAGACGGTGCTGGATTACATCGACACGGTCATGCTCGCCCGGCGGCCGGGCTGAGACACGGCCACGCCCGTCGTGCCCGCAGCTTCAGGTGGCCTCGATGAACTTCGCCAGCGCGGTGTTGAACTGCAGCGGGTTCTGCAACTGCACCGAATGACCGCAGCCGGCGAACACGTGTGACGCCCCGTCGGGGACGGCGCCGGCGATGTACTCCGCCAGCGCCACGGGATAGAAATCATGTTCGCTCTGCATGGCCAGGCAGGGCACGGCGAGCGTGGTCAGCACCGGGCGCTGGTCGAGCGCCATCTGCGCATGCACTGCCTCCAGCGCGATGTCCAGCGGCGTCTGCATCGACAGATCAAACATGAAGTCGACTTCGGCCTCGCTTGGCGCGTGCAGGTTCGCCTGCGCGAACTCACGCCGGCCGACAACCGGCCGCTCGGCAAGGCTGTTGATATAGCCCAGGCACTCGACCTGGTCGATGCCATACGGCCAGTCGGCGCTGTTGATGAGCTTGATGGGCCCGTTGACCAGCGCAACCCGGCCTACATGGCCGTCGCCGGCGAAGCGCTGCAGGTAGGACAACACGACGCTCACGCCCATGGACCAGCCCACCAGCGTGACGTCCTCGGCCTCCACGTGCTGCAGCACCTGTCGCAGGTCGGCGGCAAAGGTGTCGAAATCGTGCGGACCCTCACCCTTGTCCGAGAGCCCCATGCCACGCAGGTCGTAGGCCACGCAGCGGTAGTGAGCGCCAAGCGCATACAACTGGGCGTCCCAGATGCGGCTGCTGCATAGCCAGCCGTGCACGAACACGATGACGCGACCACGACCGTGGCTGCGATACTCCAGCTGCGCGCCATCGCGCATGAGCAGTCGACTCATGAAACCTCCCTGGCCGCACTTGCGACCACCGCGGTCGCCCGCATCGGCTGAACCCCACCTCACGGATGCCCGGCACCCGTCCTGTACCGGATACTACAGACAGGCTACGCTCGGTCAACGCCGTTCCGACCCGGGGGGGATCCGAATCATGGCCGTGACCGACAACCCGCTTCGCAACATCCAGGAATACATCCGCCTGCCCTTGCTGTTCGACCACTGGTACGTCGCCGGCCTGGCCAGCGAATTCGACCGGAGCCTGCGGGCAAAAACGCTGCTGGAACGCTCCGTAGTGATGTACCGACGCGAGGACGGTGGCCTGGTGGCACTGCAGAATCGCTGTGTGCATCGCTCGTTCCCGCTGGCGGACAGCCGCCTGGAGGGCGACAACATCCGCTGCGGTTACCACGGCATCCTCTACGATCCGCGGGGCCACATCCTGGAAGTGCCCTGCCAGGACCATTGCCCGGGCCGGCAACTGCGGCGCTACCCCGTGGCCGAGCGCGGCCCGCTGGTCTGGATCTGGATGGGCGAGCCGGACGCGGCTGATGAAACCCGCATTCCCGAAACCGACTGCCTCAGCGCCGCGGACTGGACGGCCATGTGGGCCGCCCGGGACCTGGAGGGCAATTACCTGCTCATGCACGAGAACCTGGCGGATCTTTCACACCTGCCCTTCCTGCACGAGAAGACTTTCGGTGCCGCCGCCGGCTGGGCCAGCATTCCCGTACAGGTAGAGCGCGAGGGTGACTGTATCCACTACTGGCGCGAAACCGGGGACTGGGCCATGGCGGCGCCTTTCTATCCTCCAGGCCTGGACCTCGCGGGCCGGCCGGTGCACTGCCGTCTCGGTGCCAGCTTTGTTTCCCCGGCAATGTGCCGGGGCTGGAATGATGTCACGCTGCTGGACGCCAGCGCCGGCGAGCAGCCGGTGCTGCGCAATGAGATCAATCACTACCTGACCCCGGCCACGCACGACAGCGCGCACTACTTCTGGTCCTTCGCGCGCAACAGCGACATTCACAACGAGGCTTACTCGAAGCGGTTCTTCGGCGTCGTGGACACGGCCTTCGACGAAGACCGCGTCGCCACCCGCGCCATGCAGCGGGTGCTGGACCAGGACCGGCACGATTTCGCCGAGATGAACATCGCCGGCGACAGGTCGAGCATCGCCGTCCGGCGCGTGATCCTGGAGCTGGTTGCCCGCGAGCAGGCTACGGCGGCAGCCTAGGCGAACCGGGTCTCGGGCGCGCTTGCCTCAGTCGCGCTCCACCACCAGGCGAACGGTCACCGCCAGGGCCATGCCAATGCCGCTCAGCAGGCACAGGATCCACCAGGCCGACTCCCAGCCACCGCTGGCCGCCACCACGGCCGCCAGCGCCGGGGGGCCGGCGGCCCCGCCAAGGTTCGAGCCCTGCACCAGCAGACCATTGGCAAGCGAGCTTTCGGCGGCGCTGCCCGCCTTCGACGGCGCCCCGGCGATGCACAGGCCGGCAATGGACCCACCGCAGAAACTGAACAGGCCGGCCGCGAACAGCCGCGGCCAGGCATCGGCCCCACTGGCGAACACCACCCAGGCCCCGAACATCAGGCCGATGAAGCTCACGCCGAGCACGAGGCCCCGAGTCAGCCCGCGATGGTTCAGCCAGCCGCTGACCACCGAGCCCACCGCGCTCATGAACGCCACCGCCGCGCTGGCCCGCGAGGCCGCCTCTATGGAGAAACCGAAGCGCTCGGTCAGCAGAGTCGGCAGCCAGGTGATCACCGCGTGGTACTGGCCGCTGTACACCGCAAAGCTGAACACGAACAGCCACGGCGTGGGAGTCTTCAGATACGCGATACCCGAAGCGGCATCTGCCCGCCGCACCGATTGCAACCCCGGCACCGGCGTGAGCACGAGGTGGACGGCCAGCGCCGTCAGCAGGCACAGCGCGGCGTTGAAGAACCAGTAGCTGCGAAAGCTGCCGCCGGCGAGGAACCAGGGGGCAGCCAGTATCCCCACCGCCACGCCGGCGGGCAGGTAGACACCCCAGATACCGATGGCAAGCGCCCTGTCCCGCGGCACGGCGGAGGCGAGCACCAGTGCCGGCGCCGCCACTGCCAGCAGCACGAACCCCAGGCTCTCGATGATGCGCGAGGCCAGCAGCAGCAGCGGGCTGGCGGCCAGCCCGCCGAGCAGCGAACCGGCGCCGGTAATGACCATGGCGAGGGTCAGTGAGCGCACCCCGCCGAAATGGTTGGCGAAGGCACCGGCCGGCAGGCCCATGAGGGCTGCCGAGACGATGAAGGTCGAGGCGATGAAGCCCCCGAATACCATGCCGAAGCCGAGTTGCGCGCGCAGCATCTCCATGGCCGGGGGGACCTTGCCAAGCTGCAGGCAGCAGATGACGCCGGCCAGCGTGGCAAGCAGGGTCACGGACCAGCGCGTACCGGGCGCATCGGCTGCCGCCGCCGGGTTCGAGGATGTATTCACCCGGCTGCCGGGTGCCTACATGTTCGGGTAGTTCGGGCCACCGCCACCCTCGGGCACCACCCAGACGATATTCTGGGTCGGGTCCTTGATGTCGCAGGTCTTGCAGTGCACGCAGTTCTGCGCGTTGATCTGCAATCGCGGGTTGGTGTCCTCGTCCACGATTTCGTACACGCCGGCCGGGCAATAGCGCTGCTCCGGCGCGTCGTAGAGCTTGAGATTGTGTGCCACCGGTACGCTGTCATCCTTCAGGGTGAGATGACAGGGCTGGTCTTCCTCGTGGTTGGTGCTGGACAGGAACACCGAGCTCAGCTTGTCGAAGCTCAGAATACCGTCGGGCCTGGGATAGTCGATCCGCGGGGCCGCGTCGGCTTTCTTCAGTGTCTCGTGATCCCGCGTGGTGTCATGCAGGGTCAGCGGCAGCTTGCCCCGGAAGATGTTCTGGTCCAGGAAGTTGAAGGCCGCACCGGCCCACAGGCCGAACTTGTGCAGGGCCGGGCCGAAGTTGCGCGCGGCACTGAGCTCCTGCCAGGCCCAGCTGCGGCGGAAGCGCTCGGTGTAATCGTCCAGGGTTTCGCCGGCACCCTCGCCCTTGAGGGCGTCGGCCAGGGTCTCGGCCGCCACCATGCCGGACTTCATGGCCGTGTGCGTGCCCTTGATTTTCGAGAAGTTCAGCGTGCCGGCATCGCAGCCAACGATGATCGCGCCGGGCATCACCATTTTCGGCAGGGCATTCAGGCCACCCTTGGTAATGGCGCGGGCGCCGTAGGACACGCGCCGGCCGCCTTCCAGGAAGCGCTTCACCATCGGATGGTGCTTCATCCGCTGGAATTCATCGAAGGGACTGAGGTGGGGGTTGCTGTAGTTCAGGTCCACGATAAGCCCGACCACCACCTGGTTGTCTTCCATGTGGTAGAGGAAGGAGCCGCCGCCGGTGTCGGTGGGCAGGGGCCAGCCGGCGGTATGCATCACCAGGCCCGGGCGATGGCGCTGCGGTTCGATTTCCCACAGCTCCTTGATGCCAATCCCGTAGTGCTGTGGATCGGCCAGCGCATCGAGGCCGAACCTCGCGATGAGCTGTTTGCCGAGATGGCCGCGACAGCCCTCGGCGAACACCGTGTAGCGGGCGCGCAGTTCCATGCCCAGCTCGTAGCCTTCCTTGGGCTCGCCATCGGCGCCGACACCCATGGCCCCGGTCGCCACACCCACCACCGCGCCGTTGTCGTCGAACAGGACCTCCGCGGCCGCAAAGCCCGGGTAGATCTCCACCTCCAGAGCCTCGGCCTGCTCGGCCAGCCAGCGGCACAGGTTCGCCAGGCTGATGATGTAGTTGCCATCGTTGTGCATGGAGGCCGGGATGAACGGCCCCGGCACCTTCACGGCCTTCTCCGGACCGGTGAAGAAGTACATCTCGTCACCGCTGACGCGGGTATTCAGAGGCGCCCCCTTGTCCTGCCAGTCGGGGATGAGCTCATCGAGTGCCCGTGATTCAACGACCGCCCCGGAGAGGATGTGCGCGCCCACTTCCGAGCCCTTCTCCAGGACGCAGACACTGAGTTCCTGCTCGCGCTCGATAGCCAGCTGGCGCAGTCGTATGGCCGTGCTCAGCCCGGCCGGCCCGCCACCGACGATGACGACGTCGTACTCCATCTGCTCGCGTTCGGTACTCATGTGCACTCCTGCTGGTTCTGGCCTGTCTGCACGCCGTTGACCACGCCATTGCTGCCCGCTGCCAGGGTACTGCGATGCCTCATGCCGGGCCGACCGCCATCAGCCGCCGCCAGGGCAACCGCAGGGTCCTTCGTATCACCACCCGCACTGGCACCTGCAGGGGTGATCGCCGGGGCGACTTCAGGCGCCCAAAGCGCTCAATACCCGCCTGGCCCCCGCATCCTGCCAACCGGTCCAGCCGTACAGGGACTCCCCGGGTTGCCCGCGACCGGGCCGCGGGCGGCCGTCACAGTTTCTCCGTCATCTCCGGCACGGCCTGGAACAGATCCGCGACCAGGCCGTAATCGGCCACCTGGAAAATGGGGGCCTCCTCATCCTTGTTGATGGCGACGATGACCTTGCTGTCCTTCATGCCGGCCAGGTGCTGGATGGCGCCGGAAATGCCCACGGCGATATAAAGCTGCGGTGCCACCACCTTGCCGGTCTGGCCGACCTGGTAATCGTTCGGCACGAAGCCGGCATCCACGGCCGCCCGCGATGCGCCCACGGCCGCACCCAGCTTGTCTGCCAGCGCCTCGATGATGGCGAAATTCTCGCCGCTGCCCACACCACGGCCGCCGGAGACGATGATGTTCGCCTCGGCAAGCTCCGGGCGTTCGGACTCGGTCAGCGACTCGCCAAGGAAAGTCGACAGGCCGGCATCGACGCCGCCGCTCACGGCCTCGACCGTGCCCGAGCCACCCTCGGCGGCAACCGGGTCGAAAGCCGTGGTGCGCACGGTGATGATCTTCTTCTCATCGGCGGACTCGACTGTGGCGATGATGTTGCCGGCGTAGATGGGCCGCTTGAAAACGCTGGCCGATTCCACCGCGATGATGTCGGACAGCTGGGCCACGTCGAGCAGCGCGGCCACGCGCGGCATGAGATTCTTGCCATTGCTGGTCGAGGCGGCCAGTACATGGCTGTAGCCGGCGGCAAGTTCCACCACCAGCGGCGCCAGGTTCTCGGCCAGCTGGTGCGCCAGGGCGTCGTTGTCGGCCAGCCTGACGGTGGCGACCTTGTCACAGGCCGCGGCCGCATCGGCGACGGCGCTGCAGCCGCTGCCGGCCACCAGCACATCGACGGTGGCGTCGATTTCAGCGGCGGCGGCGATCGCGTTCAGCGTCGCCGGGTTGAGCTTGTCGTTGTCGTGTTCGGCGATTACCAGGACGGCCATGTTCAGAGCACCTTTGCTTCGTTCTTGAGCTTATCGATGAGGGCGTCGATGTCGGCGACCTTGATGCCGCCGGCGCGCGCGGGCGGGTCTTCGGCCTTGAGCAGCTTCAGCCGCGGCGCCACGTCCACCCCGAGTTCCTCGGGTGTGAGGGTATCGAGGGGCTTTTTCTTGGCCTTCATGATGTTCGGCAGCTTGACGTAACGCGGCTCGTTCAGGCGCAGGTCGGCGGTGATCACGGCCGGCAGCTTCAGGCGCACGGTCTGGTTGCCGCCGTCGACCTCCCGCGTGACGCTGACTTCGCCCTCGGCCGGCTCCACCCTGGCCGCGAACGTGCCCTGCGGCCAGCCAAGCAGCGCGGCGAGCATCTGCCCGGTCTGGTTGGCGTCGTCATCGATGGCCTGCTTGCCCAGGAACACCATCTGCGGCTCCTCGCGCTCGACGATTGCCTTGAGCAGCTTGGCCACGGCCAGCGGCTGCAGTTCCGCGTCGGTCTGGACCAGGATGCCGCGGTCGGCGCCCATGGCCAGTGCCGTGCGAATGGTCTCCTGGCATTGCTGCGGGCCCATGGACACGACGACAACCTCGTCGGCGGTGCCGGCCTCCTGCAAACGCACGGCCTCCTCGACAGCGATTTCATCGAAGGGGTTCATGGACATCTTGACGTTGGCGAGTTCCACGCCCGAGCCGTCACCTTTCGGCCGGGCCCGGACGTTGTAATCGATAGCGCGCTTGGCGGCGACGAGAATCTTCATGGGTGTTGTGCCTGCGTTGACTTGACTGTGCCTGTGCAAAAACTCTGCCCGGCGGCGTGCTCGCCGGGAGCGAACAAAAGAGCGCCATTATAACGGATACGGCCGCGCCTGGCCTGCCGGCCGGCGCGGGTCCGCTGCCCCCGGGGGCGCCTCAGCCGGCCAGTTTGGGGATCTGGTCGACGCGCTGCTCCGGCCCGATGGCCGTGTAACCGCCGTCCACCGCAATGTCGGTGCCGTTGACGAACGAGGCCCTGTCCGAGGCCAGGAATACCACCGCCTCGGCCACCTCTTCCGGATCCGCGATCCGGCCGAGGGGGTGCATTTCCGCGCCCACGGCGTCGGCACGCGCGCGGTCGTTGCCCGAGAGCATGGCGATCGGCTTGGACCAGACCCAGCCGGGGGACACCGAGTTCACGCGGATGCCGTCGTCGGCCAGGGCCAGCGCCATGTTGCGGGTCATGCCGAGGATGGCCGCCTTCGAGACCGCGTAAAGCATACGTCCGGGCTGGGCGATCTTGCCGCTGATGCTGGCAAAGTTCACCACCGCGCCACCGCCACGCTGTTTCATGAGCGGGGCGGCCTTCTGCACGAGTATGGCGCCGCCCACCACGTTGGTATTGAGCGCCGTAAGCCACTCGTCGCGGTTGGAGGCGATGCCATTGTCCAGGTAGGTGGCGGCAATGTTCACCACGATGTCCACGCCGCCGAAGGTCTCCGCTGCCGCGGTGAGCAGGGCGTCGAGGTCTGCATCCCGGGTGACGTCCGTGCGCAGGAAACGCACCGCCTCGCCCAGCGCGCTGGCCAGAGCCTCACCGCCTTCCTGGTCGATGTCACCGACCACGCAGCGCGCACCCTCGGCGACCAGCGCCTCCACCACCTTCTGGCCGATGAGCGTGGCGCCACCGGTGACTATCGCCGTCTTGTTGTCCAGTACTCCCATGATCCGCATCCTCCGGGCTGTGTGTTGGCTGTGCTTGTCAGCGTGGTGTCAGTGCGTCGTGCTGCTGCAGAATCGCTCCAGGGCCGCCTCCAGTTCCTCGGCCGCGACATAGCCGTTGGCGAGCAGGCCGTAGCGCTCCTCGCGCTCGGCCAGCACCGTGGGAAAGCCGCGCACGCCCATGTCCTGGGTGAGCTGGAAGTCCTCCTGCGTGAGCCGGTAGGCCTCCTCCCCTTCGAAGACCTCGCCGAAAGCCCGCGCATCGATACCCAGCCCCCCGCACAAGTCCAGGTAGGTCTGCAATTGGCCGGTATCGCGGTTGTCGGCGTAGAAAGCATGCTGCACGGCGCTGAAGAAAGCGAAGGTCTTCTCGGGAGCCAGCATGCGAGCGGTGACCACGGCCCGGCAGGCCGGCTCGGTGTCGTAGACGAAATCCGGGCGTGCCAGCAGGTCCTTGCAAAAGGGCTGGCCGGAGCGGCGGGCGACCTCGTCCCAGTGGTGTTCGAGGAACTCGCGCATGCGCGCGTCCATCGGCTCGACCGTGCCGGGGCGCAGCCCGCCGACCACC
>CAYGQN010000015.1:15938-23652 GCA_964351795.1 uncultured Gammaproteobacteria bacterium | reverse complement strand
GGCTTCAGCCGCGAAGTTGCCTTGGCCCGGTTCCGGCGCCGTGGCGTTCGCGACTGAAGTCGCTCCTACGTTGGCGGTAGAGGTGTGGGGCGATGAATTCGGCCCCGTGGGCGCGCTGTTGCCGGTGCGCCAGCGTTATTCCGGTGGTAAGGCGGGCACCGGCGCACGCGCGATTGCCCAGGCTTCCTCGCGGGCCAGGCCGGCGAGGCACAGCAGGTTCACGACGGCCTCGTCGATGGCCTCCGGCGACAGGCCGCGTTCGCACACGGCCAGCGCGACCCCCACCAGCGCGTGCGTGGCCTGGCGCCAGGCCAGCTCCGGGTGCTCGAGCCGGTAGCGCCCGGCGGCCACGGCGTTGCGCAGATCGCGGATGGCGTACACGCCCATGACCCGGTACATGGCATCGGCGATGACCTCCGAGCGCTGCAGCAGCCAGCGCCAGCGCCGGTCGGTAATCGCTTCCTGCATCACCATGCGGCAACCGTAGGCGAATACCTGCGCCGGATCCTCGAAGCTGTCGGTGACGGTTTCGATTCGCTGGCCGAGATCGTCCATCACGCGCTCCATCACGCTCATGGCCAGGTCATCCTTGGAGGTGAAATGGTTGTAGGCCGTTCCGATGGCCACGTCGGCGCGGTCGGCGATCTCCTGCATGGTGGCGGCGTCGATGCCCTTCGTGCGCATGATGGCGACGGCGGCGTCGAGCAGCGCCTCGCGATTGCGGGCCTTGCGGCGCTCGCCGCGGCTGACAGGTGGGGCAATGGTGTTGATGGCGGGCCTCCCCCGGGCTTGGTTCCGGCTTGCGCGCGCCGGAAGGTATGAACTACATTCATAAATGAACAGTATTCATAAAACAAGTGCGGCCGCATCAGGTCGCCGACCACCGGGGGCACCATGTCCGCACAGGTATCCGGCAGTGCCGGCACGCTCAGCGCCGAGCAACTGCGTGACAACGCAACAGCCATCATCGAGCAACTGCAGACCTTCGCCGATGCCGCCGAGCGCGGTCGCCGGCTGCCGGCCGAGAGTGTCGCCCTGATCCGGGAGGCCGGGCTGGTGCGCACCATCCAGTCGGCCAGTTGCGGGGGGCACCAGCAATCCATGCGCACCCACGTGGACGTGGTCTCGCGGGTGGCCGAGGGCTGCGGTGCCACGGCCTGGGTATTGGGGGTGTTTCATGCCCACAGCTGGATGCTGGGCCATTTTCCCGCCGCGGCCCGCGCCGACGTCTACGCCACCAATCCGGACGCGCTGGTTGCCGCGGTCATCGGCCCGCGCGGCCAGGCCCGCCGCCGCGCCGACGGCAGTTACCTGCTGGAGGGCTTCTGGCCTTTCGGCTCGGGCAGCGAGCACTCGGACTGGTTGATCCTCGGTGCGGAGGTGTTCGATGAGGCCGGCACCAAGGTGGACGAGGGCGACCTGCTGGTGCCCACCGCGGAGATCGACATCCAGGATGACTGGCACGTCGCCGGCCTGCAGGGCACGGGCAGCGCCTCGCTCATTGCCCGCGCGGTGTCGGTGCCGGCGCATCGTTTCCTGTCGCTGCCCGCGCTCATCGAGCGCCGGAGCGAAGCCTATGGCGATGAGGCGGCCGGCTGGACCAGCCAGGCCCAGGCCGTGCCGGTGCTGACCCTGTGCATCGTGCCGACCGCGCTCGGCATTGCCCGCGCCGCCCTGGCGGCCTTCCTGCGCACCGTGCCCGGCAAACGCGTGCAGTACAGCCCGCACATCGCCGACGAGTGGATCCCCACCCAGGTGGCCTGCGGCGCCGCGGCCGGGAAGATCCACGCCGCCGAACTCCTGCTGTACCGCGTGGCCGACGATATCGACGGTTATGCCGCCGCCGGCGAGCCCATGCCGCTGGAACTGCGGGCCCGCATCCGCATGGACTGCGCCCTGGTCGTGCGCCTGCTGCTGGAGGCCGTGGAGGCGCTGTACCTGTACGCCGGCGCATCGGCGCTGTCCCTGAAGAACACCCTGCAGCGCGCCTCGCGCGACATGCATGCCATCAACATGCATGGCCTGCTGTTCTTCGATACCAGCGCTGAACTGTACGGCCGGGTCCTGCTCGGCAAGGGCCCCAACACCCCCATCCTCTGAGCGGGCCCCGCCAGCCGCCCACCTTCGCCCCCCTGCCGGGAAATGGGCGCCTGCGTTTCCAGGCCGCTGTCGGCCGTGTCAGGATATCCACAGGCCCCTGACACCCGTCGAGGCATGAACCGACACTCCCCCAGCCCGCAGCGCCGGGGCAAGGCGCGCCGGCCATGAGCGCGCCGGCCGATGAACATCCGCCCGGCGTCCTGCGCTCCGCCTGGCAACGTTTCACCCGCAACATGGACCCGGTGGTGTTTCCCGGCGCCGCGCTGACCGTGGTCGCCTTCTGCACCTTCGGCGCCCTGTACACCGAGCAGGCCGGGCGCGCCTTCGAAACCGCCCAGGTGCTGATCGCTAACCGCTTCGGCTGGTATTACGTGCTGATCGCGACGCTGCTGCTCGGCTTCTGCCTGTGGCTGATGTGCAGCCGCTACGGCGAGGTGCGGCTCGGCCCGCCCGACGCCGAGCCGGATTTCTCGCGCGGCGCCTGGTTCGCGATGCTGTTCAGCGCCGGCATGGGCACCGGGCTGGTGTTCTGGGGGGTGGCCGAACCCCTGCTGCACTTCGCCGAGCCGCGTGCCGCCAGCACCGGCACGCCGGCGGCGGCGCGCGAGGCCCTGCGCCTGACCTTCTTCCACTGGGGCCTGCATCCCTGGGCCATCTACATTGCCATCGGCCTGCCCATCGCCTACTTCCATTTCCGCCACCAGTTGCCGCTGGCGCCGCGCTCGATCCTCTACCCGCTGATCGGCGCCCGCATGAACGGCTGGCCCGGGCGGCTGGTGGACATCCTCGCTACCGTTGGCACCCTGCTCGGCGTGGCGACTTCGCTTGGCCTGGGCGCGATGCAGATCAACCGCGGTCTTGCCGTGTACCTGGATGTGCCCGTGAACACGCAATGGCAGGTGGGCCTCATTGCCACCATCACCGCCGTGGCAGTGACCTCGCTGGTCCTTGGCCTGGACCGGGGGATCCGGCGCCTGAGCGTGTTCAACCTCGCCCTGGCCGGCGTCATGCTGGCATTCGTGCTGGTGGCCGGGCCGAGCCTGTTCATCGCCGACCTGTTCGTCACCAGCCTGGGCAGTTACCTGCAGCACTTCCTCGAGCGCACCTTCTGGGTGGCGCTGGACCCGGACGACACCTGGCAGTCGCGGTGGACGCTGTTCTACTGGGGCTGGTGGATCTCGTGGTCACCCTTCGTGGGCATTTTCGTGGCCCGCATCTCGCGCGGCCGGACCATCCGCGAGTTCATCGCGACGGTGCTGCTGGTGCCAACCGCGGTGACCTTCGCCTGGCTGGCGGTGTTCGGCGGCACGGCGCTGGAGATCGAACTGCTCGGCCGCGGCGGCCTCGTCGAGGCCGTGCGCGGGGATATCGAACTGTCCCTGCATGCCTTGCTGCAACGCCTGCCGCTGGCGGCCATCACCCCGGCGCTAGGCACCGCGCTCATCATCACCTTCTTCGTGACCTCATCGGATTCGGGCTCCTGGGTGGATGACATGGTCACCTCCGGTGGCAACCCCAACCCACCGCGGATCCAGCGCGTGTTCTGGGGCGTGTCCGAGGGCGTGGCGGCCATGGTGCTGTTGCTGGCGGGCGGCCTGATGGCGCTGCAGAACGCGGCCATCGCCTCCGGCCTGCCGATGTCGCTGCTGCTGCTGCTGGCCTGCTACGGCCTGGTGAAGGCCCTGCGTCGCGACATCACCGTGCAGGGTGTGCCCTCGCGCCGGCACCTGCGCGGCGAGACGGTCGCCGACGAGGCGGCGGAATAGGGTCACGCGGGCCGGGCCCGGCGCTTCGTACCGGCTGTGCCACCTGCCCGGGCCGCACCCGGTTGCTAGTCCTCGGCGGTCGCCGCGAAATCCGCTACCGGCGGGCAGGCGCAGAACAGGTGCTTGTCGCCCCAGGGGTTGTCGATCCGCGCGATCGGCGGCCAGTACTTGTCATCGTCCAGCACGCCGGCGGGGAAGAAGGCCTGGGCCTTGGTGTAGGGCCGGTCCCAGTCATCGGCAATCAGCAGGCGATGGGTGTGCGGGGCATTGCCCAGCAGGTTGTTGCCCCGGTCCGCCAGGCCCTGCTCGATCGCCGCGATTTCCGCGCGGATGGCGATCATGGCGTCGCAGAAGCGGTCCAGTTCGCGCTTGTTCTCGCTCTCGGTGGGTTCGATCATCATCGTGTCGGGCACCGGGAAACTCATCGTCGGTGCATGGAAGCCGTAATCGATGAGCCGCTTGGCGATGTCATCCACGCTCACGCCGGTGGCCGCCTTGATGGCCCGCAGGTCGATGATGCACTCGTGCGCCACCATGCCGTTGCGGCCGGTGTACAGCACCGGGTAGTGCTCGCGCAGCCGCCTGGCGATGTAGTTGGCGGCCAGGATGGCGGCCAGCGTGGCGCGGCGCAGCCCCTGGGCGCCCATCATGGCGATGTAGGCCCAGGAGATGGTGAGTATGCTGGCCGAGCCCCAGGGGGCCGCGGAAATGGTCCCCACGGTGCCCTCCGGCCCGGCGGCCGGGTTCACGCCGCCAACCACGGGATGGTCGGGCAGGTAGGGGGCCAGATGGGCCTTCACCCCGATCGGGCCCATGCCGGGGCCGCCGCCGCCGTGGGGAATCGCGAAGGTCTTGTGCAGGTTCAGGTGCATGACATCGGCACCGATTTCCGTGGGCCGGCAGATCCCCACGAGCGCGTTCATGTTGGCCCCGTCCATGTACACCTGGCCGCCATGCCCATGCACGATCGCGCAGATGTCGCGGATGGCACTCTCGAACACGCCGTGCGTGGACGGGTAGGTGATCATCAGGGCGGCAAGGCGCCCGGCATGTTCGGCTGCCCGGGCGCGCAGGTCGGCAAGATCGACGTTGCCCGCTTCATCGCAGGCCACCACGACCACCTGCATGCCGGCCATCACGGCGCTGGCGGGGTTGGTGCCGTGCGCGGAGGCGGGGATCAGGCAGATGTCGCGATGACCCTCGCCGCGCACCTCGTGCCAGCGCCGGATCACCAGCAGGCCGGCATACTCGCCCTGGGAACCGGCATTGGGCTGCAGCGAGAAGGCATCGAAGCCGGTGAGATCGCAGAGCATGGTTTCCAGCTCCTCGAACAGCTGCTGGTAGCCCTGGGCCTGGTCGATGGGGCAGAACGGGTGCAGGTCGGCGAACTCGCGCGTGGACAGGGCCTGCAGTTCCACCGCCGCGTTGAGCTTCATGGTGCACGAGCCGAGCGGGATCATCGCCCGGTCGAGCGCGATGTCGCGGCGGGCCAGCCGCCGCATGTAGCGCATCATCTCGGTTTCGCTGTGGTAGTGCTCGAACACCGGGTGCTGGAGGATCGGGTCCTCGCGCAGCAATGCCGCCGGCAGGCATTCGCTGACCGCGGCATCGAGTTCCGGAATCTTCAGCAGGTCCTCGGCATCGCGGGCGAACACGCCGAGCAGGTCCCGCAGCACCGGCCGGCTGATGGTTTCGTCGAAGCTGATCCCCAGGTGGTCGGCATCCACCACGCGCAGGTTGATGCCGGCCTCGCGGGCGCGGGCGGCATAGTGGCGCGCACGGTGGGGAACGCGCACGGTGATGGTGTCGAAGTAGCTGCCGGTGAGCACCTCCAGGCCCAGGCGCTGCAGCGCCAGCGCGCAGATCTGCGCCAGCCTGTGCACGCGCGAGGCGATCAGCCGCAGCCCCTTCGGCCCGTGGTACACGGCGTAGAAGCCGGCAATGACGGCCAGCAGCACCTGCGAGGTGCAGATATTGCTGGTGGCCTTCTCGCGGCGGATATGCTGTTCGCGGGTCTGCAGCGCCATGCGCAGGGCCGGCTCGCCGTCACGGTCACGCGACACGCCGATGACGCGCCCGGGCATGGCCCGCACGAAAGCCTGGCGGGTGGCGAAGAAGGCCGCGTGCGGCCCGCCGTAACCCATGGGTACCCCGAAGCGCTGGGCACTGCCGACCACGATGTCGGCATCCATGTCGCCCGGGGCGCGCAGCAGCACCAGCGCCAGCGGATCGCTGGCCACGGTGACGATGGCGCCCTGGCCGTGGGCCGCGGCGATGATGCCGGCCGGGTCGCGGACTTCGCCGCTGGAGCCGGGGTATTGCAGCAGCACGCCGAAGTACTCGCCCTCGTCCACCAGCACCGCCGGGTCCCCGACCACCACTTCGAAGCCGAACCAGCGCGCCCGGGTGCGCACCACGGCAATGGTCTGCGGATGGCAGTCGGCATCGACGAGAAAACGTGCCGATTTCGATTTGCCCACCCGCTTGGCCATGGCCATGGCCTCGGCCGCCGCGGTCGCCTCGTCGAGCATGGAGGCATTGGCGATATCCATGCCGGTCAGGTCGATCACCATCTGCTGGAAGTTCAGCAGCGCCTCCAGCCGGCCCTGGGATATCTCGGCCTGATAGGGCGTGTAGGCCGTGTACCAGCCGGGGTTCTCCAGCACGTTGCGCTTGATGACCTCGGGCATCAGCGTGCCGTGGTAACCCATGCCAATCATCGACACGAGCACCCGGTTGCGCTCGCGCATGCCCGCCAGGTGGGCGATGACGGCGCGCTCGCTGATGGTCTCGGTCAGCGCCAGTGGCTCGCCGGTGATGATGTCCGGCGGCACCGCGCGGTTGATGATGTCCTCGAGATCGGCCAGGCCGAGTTCGGCCAGCATGGCGGCGATCTGGTGACGATCGGGGCCGATGTGGCGGCGGATGAACTCGCCGCGCATTTCAAAGTCTTTCAGGCTCATGTTGGCTTCCTGCGGTTGGCGGCGGCCGGCCCGGCCGCGCCATGGCATGGCGCTGGCCGGCTGCTCGCGTGGGCGTCGTGTCGCATGGCAGGGAACATCGCGCGGCCCCGGCAGGGCAGCGTGCTCGCGCGCTGGCGATGGCCGGGCAGCGGCAGCGCCTCAGAGGCCGGCGATGTACTCGCTGTAGGCCGCCTCGTCCATCAGCTGCGCCAGTGCGCCGCTGTCGTCGACGATGACGCGCACGAGCCAGCCCTTGCCGAGCGGATCGGTGTTGAGCAGCTCCGGCGCGTCGGCCAGTTCAGCATTGCTGGCGGCGATACTGCCGGCGACGGGGCTCACCACTTCACCGACGGCTTTCACCGATTCGATGACGACGAGGTTGTCGCCGCTCTCGCAGCGCGTGCCCTGCTCGGGCAGCTCGACGTAGACGATGTCGCCGAGCTGCTCCTGGGCGTAGTCGGTGATGCCCACGGTGATGCTGCCGTCCTGTTCGGTCCGCAGCCATTCATGGTCCCGGGTGTAGCGGATGTCACTCATCTGTCAGCTCTCTTCAGCAGCCTGTCAGTGGCGGTGATAGCGGTGCGGGACGAAGGGCAGTGCCGCGATGTGCACCGCGTGGTCCCGCCCGCGAATGTTAACCGAGAGCGGCGTGTTGCTTGCAAGCCCCGCGTTGACGTAGCCCATGGCCACCGGATGACCGACGCTCGGCCCGAAACTGCCCGAGGTGACCTCGCCCACCTCGCGCCCGTCCGGGTCGAGCAGCACGGCGCCGCCGCGCAAAGGGACGCGGCCGTCCGGGCGCAGGCCGATTCGCCGCCGCGGGGCGCCGTCGGCGAGCTGGGCGAGGATGGTGGCCGCACCGGGGAAGCGGGCGGTGGCCGCGCC
>CAYGQN010000015.1:0-15838 GCA_964351795.1 uncultured Gammaproteobacteria bacterium | reverse complement strand
CGGCGAGCTGGGCGAGGATGGTGGCCGCACCGGGGAAGCGGGCGGTGGCCGCGCCCTCGCCGCGGTAGCGCCGCGCCACCACCCAGCCGAGGCCGGCTTCCACCGGCGTGGTGTGCGCGTGGATATCGGTGCCGGACAGGCACAGGCCGGCTTCCAGGCGCAGGGAATCGCGGGCGCCAAGGCCCACCGGCGCCACCCGCGGGTCGGTCAGCAGCAGGCGGGCGAGGGTCTCGGCGGCCGCGGCGGGCACGGCAATCTCGAAGCCGTCCTCGCCGGTATAGCCCGAACGGGTGACCAGGGCGGGTACGCCGGCAACGAGGGTGTCGCGCACGTCCATGAAGCCCATGCCGGCAACGGCGTCGCAGTGCGTGGCCAGTACAGCGGCCGCGGCCGGCCCCTGCAGCGCGAGCAGGGCCTGGTCGGCCAGCGCGCGCACTTCGCAGTGCCCGTTCAGGCCGGCACGCAGGTGATCGAGATCGGTGGCCTTGAACGCCGCGTTGACCACCAGGTGCAGCCGGCCGGGCAGTCTCGCGACCATGAGATCATCGACAATGCCGCCCTCCGGGGTTGTGAACACCGTGTACTGCTGACGGCCTTCGGCGAGACCCTGGATATCAGCCGGGACGAGGGTCTCCAGCGCCTGCAGATCACCCTCGATGACGATCTGCCCCATGTGCGAGACGTCGAACAGGCCGGCGGCCTCACGGGTATGGCGGTGCTCCTCGAGGATGCCGGTGAACTGCAGCGGCATGCTGGTGCCGGCGAAGGGCACCAGCCGGGCGCCGAGCTCGATGTGCAGGTCGGTCAGCGGTGTGCTTGCGGGTGGGTCGGCGGCATCGCTCATCGGCGGGCTACTCCTGTGGCTGCCCCGCGGCAGTGGGCCGCCGCGGGGGGCGTATGGAGTGCCGCATTGTAACGCGCCGGCCGGCGCGCGGCCCTCAGCCGCTGGCGATGTACAGTTCGAGCTGCTCGATGTGGGTCTGCTTCTCGGCGATGATCGCCTTGACCACGTCGCCGATGGAGATCATGCCGATCACCCGGTCGCCGTCCATGATCGGCAGGTGGCGGATCCGCTCGTCGGTCATCATGCCCATGCAGTCGTCCACGGTCTGCGAGGGCGTCGCGGTGATCACGCCGGTGGTCATGATGTCGCGCACCGGGGTGTCCCGTGACGAGCGGCCCTGCAGGATGACCTTGCGGGCGTAGTCCCGCTCGGAGACGATTCCGACCAGTTGCGCGCCTTCCATCACCGGCAGCGCCCCGATCCCGAGGTCGGCCATCATCTCGATGGCCTCGTAGACCGAAGCGCCCGGTGCGATGCGCCACAGTGCATCGCCCTTGCGATTGATGAGTTGTCTTACCGTTGTCATGGCCTGCCCCCCGCAGTCGCCGGCCGGGCGACGTGTGTCGCCCGTACCCTGGCAAGCATAGTCAGGCAGCGGCGGCCCTGCCATGCCGGCGACGCTTTGTGCGCCGCGGCATCGCCGCTTCCCCGGTCAGCGCGCCTCGCCCGGGGCGAAATCGTGCAGGGGCACGAACTCCTCCAGCGACACGGCCAGGGGCACCACGCCCTGGCCGCGGTACTTCTCCACCGCGAAGGTCACCTCGGCCATCATCAGCGTCAGGTCCAGCAGCCGCTGCTCGGCGGCGGGCATGCGGCCGAGTTCAAAGCCGTCCAGGTATTCCAGCGCCGCCTGCAGGCGCGGCTTCACGGTGTTGTAGAAGTGCAGCAGCTCGTCAGGTGACGCGGCGCGGCGGCGGGCACAGCGCCCGCGCTCGGTGGGCTCGGCCCAGTGCGCCAGTGGCTCGAGGTCGGCGAAGTCTTCGGGCAGCGTGGCCATGGTGTCAGTCCTCGGCGGTGACCGCGTTGTGCACCGTCCAGTAGCAGTGCCGGATCAGTGCCTCATCGTCCTGCAGCTCCAGGTGTTCCAGGACGCCGGATTCGATCACCTTCTGGGATTCCTCGTTCAGGTAGCCGTCTTCCAGGAACGGATCACGCAGGAAGATCTTGGCATGCTCGCGCGAGAAGGCCTCCGAGGCGGTCCTGGCCTTCGGCAGGTGCATGCGCAGGTCCCAGGTGGTGGTGCGGATGTCCTTCGGCCAGAACTGGTGGGTGTGGTACACGCCGCCGAAGCAGTAGATGAGCAGGTTCGGAAACAGGGTCAGGCAGTCGAAGGACCAGTTCGGATCATTGGTGGGGTTCAGGCGCTTGCAGGTCTGCATCGCCGCGGCCCCGGAGGCGGAGATGGCCGGGCCCATGGCGAGGGCCAGCGCCTCGACCTCGCCCGGAACATAGCCCTTGCCCGCGGCCAGGGTGTAGGAGCGGTGGCGGCCGTAGAAGCTGATGTCCAGGTACTCGGTGTAGGGGCTGTCGGGCGTGGAGAACAGGTTCGGCCACGGCGAGGTGTGGGTATAGGGCGCGTGGATCCCTTCGGCCTGACTGTCCATGACCAGCTTCCAGTTGCCACGGATATCGGCGCGGTAGTTCAGTTCACTGGCAAGCTGGTCGAACGGATAGCCGTCGAAGAAATCGAAGGCCGGGCCGAGGAACTCGGCCAGGGTTTCGTTCGGGCTCGGGTCAAGGTTGATGAAGATGAAACCCTGCCAGGTATCGCAGGCCACCGGCAGGAGGTTCTTTTTGCCGCACAGCGGCTCGTAGTAGTTCTCTTCCTGGGGTACGTGGATGAGCGCCCCCTCGCTGTCGTAGGACCAGCCGTGGAAGCGGCAGCCGAAGATGCCGCCGCCGGAACCGCGCTCGCCGAACGCGAGCTTGCTGCCGCGATGCCGGCAGACATTGTGAAAGGCGCGGATGCGCCCGTCCTCGCCGCGCACCACCAGCACCGACGCCGGCGCGATGGCCACTTCCTGCACCAGCCAGTCGCCGGGCTCGGGGATGTCCTCCACGCGGCCGACATGCAGCCAGCAGCGTTTGAATATCTTCCGGCGCTCTGCCTCGAAGTAATCCGGATCGGTCAGGCGCGACACCGGGATCGGGTCGGTGCCCATTTCCGGGCAGCGGGCCAGCCAGCGGTGCGCAGGCGGGGTGTCTTTACGGGCGGTTTCGGCCATCGGGCAGCTTCCTCGGCTCGGGCGCAGCGGCGCGGGATTGTCGACCCGATAGTATGCAGAGCCCTGCCGCGGCGCAACACGTCGCGCCCGTGGTGCATTCGTTCCCGGGCCTGGCAGGCTGGCGTTGCAGCAGCGTGGCCCGCGACGGTGGATGCCTCTATCGACGACAGGCCGGGCTGGCCGGCGCTGCATCGGCGCGGGCAGGACTGCTGTCGGGACCGCAGGCGCAGCGCCAGGCGTTGCCCGGCCGCCCGTCAGCCCAGCAGACGGATCTCGGTGCCGGACAGGCGATCGTGCAGCGCTCGCCGCTCGCGGTTGAACAGCATGCTCAGCAGGCCCAGGCCGAACACCGGTACCAGGCAGGCCAGGGCGAGACCGAAGCGGGCCAGGGCCCGGCCCCAGCTCAGGCCGCGCCTGTCCCGGGTACAGGCAGCCAGTCGCCAGGCCTTCATGCCGAGGGTCTGGCCGCCCCGCGTCCAGGACCAGCCGAAGTAGAAGAAGCTCACCGCCAGCAGGTAGCCGAGGTAGAGCGGATCTCCGGAGTCGAAGGCTTCACCGCCGTGGGCAATCACCGCCGGGATGGTGGCAAAGAACAGCAATGAGCCGACCAGGGCACTGTCGTACAGCAGTGCGCCGAAGCGGCGGGCAAGCAGGGATGGCTGGCGGGGCTTGGCGGACATGCGGGCATCGTTTGGTGAGCGGCGCTCCAGTATAGGTCCCGGCTGCCCGGCGTGCAGGCCCGCCCTGCAAGCCAGGTGTGCACAGCCTCGCCGTCAGGCGTCGCTGTCCCGGTACCGGCGCCAGTCGATACCCAGCTTCCTCATCTTGCCGCGCAGCGTATGGGGGTTCAGATCGAGCAGGCTCGCTGCCCCCCTGCGACCCTCGATGCGGCCTCTCGAGCGGGCCAGGGCCCGCTCGATGTGTTCCTTTACGGCCTGGTCGTGGGTCGGGAACCCGTTGCCCTGTTCCAGCCCCGGCGCGTGCCTGGCCGTGGGCAGCGTGGTGTCTGTTTGCCGGGTGAGCAGCGAAGTCGGAACAACCGACTCGAAACCAAGCGCCTGGTCGATGGCAAGGCAACGTCCGTTCCCGAGAATCGTTGCCCGGTCGAGCACCGCGGCGAACTCCCGCACATTGCCGGGCCAGGGATAGCTGGCAAGTCGCTCGAGGTCCCGGGCACTGACATCGCAGGCTCGCAGGCCGAAGCGTCGCGCCGCGCGCCTGGCAAAATGTCCGGCAAGCGCAGGAATGTCGTCGTGTCGCTCGCGCAGGGGCGGGATGACGATCGGGAAAGTCGCGATTCGATACCAGAGGTCGGCCCGGAACTCGCCTGACTGGACCATCTGCGGCAGGTCCCGGTGCGTGGCGGCGATGATCCGCACATGCACGGGGATCTCGCGTTCGGCGCCAACACGGATCACCAGCCCGTCCTGCAGAACGCGCAACAAGCGAACCTGGGCTGGCGGTGGCAGATCCCCGATTTCATCCAGCAGCAGGGTGCCGCCGTCGGCACGCTCGAACCATCCCTGGCGGCGGCTGGTTGCACCGGTGAAGCTGCCGCGCTCGTGGCCAAACAACTCCGAATCCAGTAGCTCCGGTGGTATTGCACCGCAATTGACCCGGATGAACGGCCCATGTGCGCAGCGCGATCGGGTATGGATCTCGCGAGCGACAACCTCCTTCCCGCAGCCGGTCTCGCCCAGCAGCAACACCGGTATGTCCGAAGGCGCTACCTGGGTCACGCGCTCCATCACCTCGCGCAGGCCGCCCATGGCGCCAATCAGGGGTGCTTCCTCGTCGCGGCCGAGGCGCTCGCGGAGCCGATCGCGGTCGACCTCCGCGGCGGCGCGCAGGCGTTCGATTTCATGCAGTCGCTCGTGGTTCATGAACGCCACGGCGACCGGGTCCCGCAGTGCCGGTACGAGGGGCTCGACGCCCGCGTGCGGAATTGAGGCGGCGAGGACGAGCAGCAGACCCGCCTCCTCACCCGGGCCGCGAAGGCCGGCCACCCAGCCGCCGGATGCAGCATCGATGCCGACATGAGCGCGGATGTCGAAGCGCTTGAAGAAGGCGTCGAGCGGCATGACCGCTTCCTCACGGGCCCAACCGGCAAGGGCGCGCGAAGCCTTCTCGTCGAGGTCCGCAGGAAACCGCAGGTCCGCGAAGGCCCCGCTGGATGCCTTCAGCTCAATGGCGCCGCCAGCGCCGCCGAGCGCAACCACGTCCAGCTGAATCGGCCCGGTGACCGGTTCCAGCAACCGCGCGAAGTTCGGCAGCGACTCGGACAGTTCCAGGTGACGGCAGGCTTCCCGCCAGAGCCCAAGGATAATGGCAAGATCCATCATCATGACCGTGATATCCAACGGGCAAGTTTAACGGATCCGCCAGCCTGCCCATAAGGGCTCGCACTGGATGCCGACGGCACGGGAAAGTGCTCTGAAGGGTGGGATCCACTCAAGCAAACCGCCGTCGTACGGCGCCAGCAACACGCCGGCATTGATGCGGGTCGGAGCGCTTCAACGGAGCGCCCTTACCGGCTGCAGAGTATATATGATGGAAAATAAGCAAATTTGATAGTTTCTCCCGGTATCCATTCGCAAGCTGTTGAAATCCTGCACCATGGGAACGGCTGAACAGGAGGCACAGAACTTGCTCACGATGCATTTGCATGTGACCGCCCCGGATGGCCAATGGATCCCGCCTTCATCTCGATACTCGTCGTTATCGCAACGATTGCCCTGTTGGTCGGCACACGCCTCGCCGTCGATGTCGTGTTCATGGCGGGGCTGTCGGCGCTGGTCGTAACGGGTGTCCTCAGCCCGGCCGAGGCATTCGCCGGCTTCGGTAACCCGGGGCTGGTCACGGTGGCGGTGCTCTACGTTGTCGTTGCGGGTCTTGTCGGAACCGGGGCCGTCCACGCGATTGGTACCCGCCTGCTCGGGTTTCCCAAGAGCCTGGCGGCTGCGCAGTTGCGCCTGATGCTGCCGGTGACCATGATGAGTGCCTTCCTCAACAACACGCCCATTGTCGCGATGCTGGTGCCCGCGGTAGAGGCTTGGGCCCGTCGCTGTCGCCTGCCTGTTTCCGGCTTGATGATCCCGCTCAGCTACGCAGCCATCTTCGGCGGCACCTGTACCATCATCGGCACGAGTACCAACCTGGTGATTGACGGATTGGTCCGCTCCTCCCCGCAAGCCCGGGGGCTCGGCTTTTTCGAGATTGCCCAGGTCGGACTGCCGTGCGCCATCGTCGGCGTGGTGTTCATCCAGCTGACCGCACGCTGACTGCTACCGGCGCGCAGTGCGCCACTGCTGGCGCCCGGAAGCGCGCGTGAGTACGCCATTGAGCTCCTCGTCGAGCCCGGTAGCCCGATCGTCAACCGCTCGATCGAGGCGGCAGGCCTGCGGCATCTGCCCGGGGGCTTTCTTGCCGGTATCGAGCGCGATGCGAACGTCCTGACGGCCGTGGAACCAAGTGAAACCATCCGGGCCGGGGACAGGCTGCTGTTCGTTGGCGAGGTGCAGTCCGTCATCGACCTGCTCCGCCAGCGTGGTCTCGTCCCGGCGCCGGACCAGCTTTCCAAGCTCGACGTGGCGCGCCCCGAGCGGCACCTTTTCGAAGTGGTTGTCGGGCCGAGTTGTCCCATTGTGGGCAAGACCATACGTGACGGGGCCTTCCGTACCCGCTATGAGGGGGTCGTGCTGGCGGTTGCGCGCGACGGCGCACGCATTACGGGCAAGCTCGGCGATATCCAGCTGCGTAGCGGCGATACGCTGCTGGTGGAGGCACGCGCGTCCTTTGGCGCTCGCGTCGGGGATCGGCGTGACTTCCTGCTCGTCAGCGCGGTCGAGGGCAGCACCATCCCGCGGCACGATCGTGCGGGGCTCGCGCTGGCGATCCTGCTCGGCATGGTGCTGCTCGCCGCTTTCGAAGTCATGTCGATGCTGGCGGCGGCGCTGCTCGCCTCGGGGCTGATGCTGGCCACCCGATGCACGACGGCATCCGCCGCGCGAGCGAGCGTTGACTGGTCGGTGCTCGTGGTCATCGGCGCAGCACTGGGTATCGGTAAAGCCCTGGAAGTCTCCGGTGCTGCCGGTGGTATTGCCCAGGCCGGGCTTGGCCTCGCCGGCGAGAACCCCTGGCTGGTGCTCCTGGCCGTGTATGTCATTACCAGCGTGTTCACCGAGATCATCACGAACAACGCGGCAGCGGCCCTGATGTTCCCCATCGTTCAGGCCGCTGCTGAACGCCTGGACGTCAGTCTGTGGCCATTCGTGGTGGTGATCATGATGGCGGCGTCGGCGAGCTTTGCCACGCCCGTGGGCTACCAGACGAACCTCATGGTCTACGGGCCAGGCGGGTACCGGTTCACCGATTTCCTGCGCATCGGTGTTCCCTTGAACCTTTTGCTCGGGATTGTCACGGTGATGCTGACGCCGATCTTCTGGCCTTTCCGGCCGTAGACGCCGCCGAGCGGCCCGCTTCCCTTGCACGGCCAGGCTGGCCTCATCTCGTGCAGGCGCCGCAGCGCCCGCCTGAAGAACGACCCTTCGCAAGTCCGACAGCCTTTCGCCCCCGGTTGGCCGAGTGCCCGGCCACTGATTGGTGTCACGGCGGCGGAGCGCGCCTGCGGGTATCCTGCCGCTGTCATGGCTACCGGGTATCAAGGGCAATAGCGCGCCGGCTGCGCTCCTTCCCGGACATTGTCTTTCCCAAGCCGGCGAGCCATGTCGCCGGATGCCTCAGGCCCCCTGCCGGGGGGGCATTCACGCAGGATGCCCGGATGGTGATTCACAGGCTTCGACTGTTCCACGCGGCGCTGGCGATACTGGTGTTGCTGGCCTACCTGACCGGCGACGACGACCGGCTTCACTACTGGTTGGGGTATGCCGTTGCCCTGCTGGTGGTGGTGCGGCTGGTGTGGGGCTTGACGGGTGTGCCGCAGCTCGGGCTGATGAAGTTCTACCCCCATTTCGAAGGACTGCGCCTCGGTAATGCGATGACGCACCCCGCGATCAGCCGCACATTCCTCCTTGCGATCGCTCTGAGTGTGTTGACAACCGTCGGAACGGGCATCGGGATGGATCGGGGGCGTGCCCTCGGACTTGCAACAGTCGCGACCTCCACATCAACCGCCAGGCCGGCAGACGGCGCGCAGCCGCTCACCAGCCAGCGGCGTCAGCGCCGCCGGCAGCACCCGGAGTGGTTGGAAGAGGTACACGAAGTGGCCGGAAACCTTGTGCTGGTTTCCGTCGCCTGCCACGTCACCTACCTGGTGCTCTGGAAACGCCCGCTGGCGCTGTTCATGCTGTTCCTGGGCGGGTCGAGGACGCCTGGCCGGCGGCCGCCCTCCGATTAGGGGCCGCTCCAGGCATTCGCCGGCCGGGGTCAATGCGCCCCGGGGCTGCCGGCAGTACAGGCCGGGCCAGCGCGCAAACGCCGTAATCAGCCTTGAGCAGCCCGCACAGGTCCGGATTGCACGCTGGACATGCTTGAGTCTAAGGCTTTGATTAAATGACCGAAAGGCCCTGAGGTTCGATGCGAGGCGGCGCGGGGCGGTGCTGGCCCGGCCCGGGCGGATGGCGCTCCCTAGGGGACTCGAACCCCTGTTTTCGGCGTGAGAGGCCGACGTCCTGGACCACTAGACGAAGGGAGCGGCAATCCCGCCGATGGCGGGCGTGGTATTATACGTAGGCTGATCAGCAGCACAACACGCTCGCCCGATACCCGCCGCAAGGGTCAGTATCCGGCAGCCCGACAAGAAGAACGCATGTCCCAGACCGATTCCAGCGCGCCGAATGTGACGGCGTTGCACCCCGCCCCGCGCATCATTGCGCGCGAGGACCATAACGTTTCCCGCAGCCGCATCTCCGAAGCGGCGCTCCGTGTGCTGTACAGGCTGAAGAACGCCGGTTTTCGCGCGCTCCTGGTCGGCGGCGGCGTGCGCGACCTGCTGCTGGAAGGCAACCCCAAGGATTTCGACATCGCCACCGATGCGCTGCCCGAACAGGTGCGCGAGCTGTTCCGCAACTGCCGCCTCATCGGCCGACGCTTCCGCCTGGCGCATGTGCACTTCGGCCGCGAGGTCATCGAGGTGGCCACGTTCCGCGCCCAGGCCGCCGAGGAGGATGACGACGCCGACCACGAGGTCGAGAACGGCCGCATCGTCCGCGACAACGTCTACGGCACCCTGGACGACGACGTCTGGCGGCGCGATTTCACCATCAACGCCCTGTACTACGACATCGCCGATTTCTCGATCATCGATTACGTCGGCGGCATGGCCGATGTAAAGGCCCGCAACCTGCGGCTCATCGGTGATCCGGAGCAGCGCTACCGGGAAGATCCCGTGCGCCTGCTGCGCGCCATCCGCTTCGCCGCCAAGCTCGGTTTCAACATCGACCCGGCAACGGCAGCGCCCATTCGCGAACTCGGCCACCTGCTCGCCTACATCCCCGGCGCCCGCCTGTACGACGAGTTCCTGAAGCTGCTGCTGTCGGGGAACGCGGCCGTGACCTTCCCGAAGCTCATCGAGTACGAATTGCTGGAGCACCTGTTCCCGCAGACCTGCGTGGAGCTGGAGAACAATCCCGAGGGCACCTGCCAGGCGATGCTGCAGGCGGTGCTGGCGAACACCGACGCCCGCCTGGCCGAAGGCAAGCCGGTCAACCCGGCCTTCCTGGTGGCGGCGCTGCTCTGGCACCCGGTGCGCGATGCCACCGAGGATAACCTGGCCAAGGGTCTGGAGCCGATCGAGGCGCAGCACCAGGCCGCGGACGCGGTCATCTCCCAGGCGGTGGGTCACGTGGCCATCCCGCGTCGCATCACCCAGGTGACCCGCGAGATCTGGGGCATGCAGCCGCGGCTCGAGCGGCGCAGTGGCGGGCGGGCTGCCCGCCTCATGAGCCAGCCACGCTTTCGTGCCGGCTACGATTTCCTGCTGCTGCGGGCTGAATCCGGTGAATCGCTGGGGGATCTCCCGCAGTGGTGGACGAAGCTGCAGGAGGTCGACGACGAAGCCCGAACGCAGATGCTCGACGCCCTCGGCAGCGGCAAGAAGAGCACCGGCAAGCGTCGCCGCCGGCGCCGCCGGAAGCCCGCCGACAAGGAATGATGCCCGTCGCCTACCCGGTGCGCGCCTATGTCGGGCTGGGCTCGAACCTGGCCGCGCCGATGGCGCAACTGCGCGATGCACTGGTGGCGCTGGCGGAGCTTCCGGACAGCTTCCTGTTGCAGGTGTCGCGCTTCTACCGCACACCGCCGATGGGCCCGGCCGACCAGCCCGACTACTTCAATGCCGTTGCCTGCCTGGAAACCACGCTGGAGCCGCATGCCCTGCTGGACCGGCTGCAGAGCATCGAGCGTGACCAGGGTCGCCGGCGCGACGGGCCGCGCTGGGGGGCGCGAACACTGGACCTCGACCTGCTGCTCTGGGGCGAAGCGCGCGTTGCCAGTGAACGACTGAGCGTCCCGCACCCGGGGATCAGCGAACGCATCTTCGTTCTGCGGCCGCTGGCGGACCTGGCACCGGATCTCCGCCTGCCCGGCCTGGGGCCGTTGCCCGCCCTGCTGGCGGCACGGGCCGATGACCCCATCGAGGCCGTCACGCTCGAGGCCTGAGGCGGGTGCCGGCAGTGGGTAATCTCCGGGAGGACGATGACATGAGCAGCGCCGATATCGAGGTTGTCTCCGATCGGCAGCGCCTGCGTCGCCGCGTGGCGGCGTGGCGGGCCAGGGGCGAGCGTGTTGCCCTGGTGCCGACCATGGGCAACCTGCATGCCGGCCACCTGGCGCTGGTCAGCGCCGCGCAGGGTGGCGCCGATCGCATCGTCGTGTCGATCTTCGTCAATCCCACCCAGTTCCTGCCCGGCGAGGATTACGATGCCTACCCGCGAACGCTGGACGATGACCGGCGGGCGCTGGCCAGCGTCGCCCCGGACCTCATCTACACCCCGGCCGTCAGCGATCTCTACGAGGCCGATCTCGCCAGCACCACGCGGGTCGAAGTGCCGGCCCTGGACGGCATGCTCTGCGGCAGCTTCCGGCCCGGGCACTTCACCGGCGTGGCGACGGTGGTCGCCAAGCTGTTCAACCTCGTGCAGCCCGACAGCGCCTGGTTCGGCGACAAGGATTACCAGCAGCTGCTGCTGGTGCGCCGGATGGCCGCGGATTTGTGCTTTCCGGTTGCCGTGCACGGCGTGGCGACCGTGCGCGAGGCAGACGGCCTGGCCATGAGTTCGCGTAACATCTACCTCGGCGCCGGGGAACGGCAGATCGCGCCGGTGATGTTCAGCACCCTGCAGCGCCTGGTTGAAGCCGTGCAGGCCGGCACTGACCTGGCACGCGCCGAGGCCGATGCCCTGGCCACCCTGGAAGCGGCCGGTTTCCGCACCCAGTACGTCAGCGTGCGCCGGGCCGAGGACCTCGCCCCGCCGGGCGCGGATGATCGCAACCTGGTGGTGCTGGCCGCCGGCTACCTGGGCGCCGCGCGGCTCATCGATCACCTGGAATTCACCCTTTGACCCCAGCCCCGCGGCCAGTGCTGGCCCCGGCGATTGTGTGGTGGCTGCCGGTGGCCCTGCTGGTGTTCCAGGCTGTGGCTCGCCTGGCGGATGCGGACGGGCGCTGGTACCCGCGCTTCGTGGAAGGGGAGAACGGCCTGGTGGAAACGGCCACCGTGCTCGTGTTGCTGCCGGCGGTCGTGTTCGGACTGCGCGCGGCGAGGCACTGGTGGCCCCGCCGGCCGCCCCTGGCGGGCTGGTTCTGCGGCGTGACGGCGGTGGCGTTCGCCTTCGCGGGTGAAGAGGCGAGCTGGGGCCAGCACTGGCTGGGCTTCGCCTCGCCGGAGTTCTTCGCCGTGCACAATCGCCAGCGCGAGACGAACATCCACAACCTGCACCTGCAACTGGGGCGGATCGTAAAGACCTTCGTCACCGTGGCGATTATCATTGCCGGGCTGATCGTGCCGCACGCGCGGCCCAACGGTGCGGCCGGCACCGCGTTCTGGCCCGGCGCGGAAGCCGTGCCCGTTGCCCTGCTGGTGTTCGGCGTGCGGCTGATCGAACGGCTCGTGACCTGGTTCAACCTCGAGGGTCACGGGTTGTTGCAGATGAATCTCAAGGAGAGCCAGGAGTTCTGCATTGCCTGGTTCTTCCTGGTGTACCTGTGGGCGGCTGCACGTCGCGCACGGGCAATGACGGAGACAACCCGGTGAACGAGGCGAATGAAGACATCACGGCAGCGGTGCTGCTGATCGGCAACGAGATCCTGTCCGGGCGGACCCAGGATCGCAATCTCGCCTTCATCGGCGGGGTGCTGGACGCCTGCGGCGTGCGCCTGCTGGAGGCGCGGGTGGTGGCCGATATCGACACCGACATCATCGCCGCGGTGAATGCCCTGCGTGAGCGCTACGACTACGTGTTCACCACCGGGGGCATCGGGCCCACACACGATGACATCACCACGGCGGCCATCGCGCGGGCCTTCGGCCTGCCCGTGGTACGCAGCGCCGATGCGGTGGCGCGCATGCAGGCCTACTACGGCAGCGAGGACATCAGCGAGGCGCGGCTGAAAATGGCCGATGTGCCGGACGGCGCCGAGCTGATCGACAACCCGGTCAGCGGCGCCCCCGGTTATCGCGTCGGCAACGTGTTCGTGCTGGCCGGCATCCCGAAGATCATGCAGGCCATGCTCGATGCCGTCCGGGGGCAGCTCACCGGCGGTGCACCGATGCTCTCGCGCAGCCTGGCCCTGTACCTGCGCGAGAGTGTCATCGCCGGTGGCCTCGGGCAGATCCAGGCCCGTTATCCGCAGGTCGCCATCGGCAGTTATCCGTTCGCCCGGGACGATCGCTACGGCGCCCACATCGTTGCCCGTGGCACCGAAGCGGGCCTGCTGGACGCGGTGATGGTGGAGGTGCGGGTGCTCGCCACCGAGCTCGGCGGCGAGGTGGAGGAAACCATGCCCGGCTGAGCGGCGGTCCTCCGGCCGTCCGGCCGGGGCTACCAGCTTTCCACGAAGGTCTTGCGCTGCATCGGGTCGAGGCGGTTGATGTCCTCGTCGCGGTAGCGGGAACCGTTGCGCAGGTCGGTGGTCGAGACCTCCTCGAACACTGCCCCGCCCGCACTGGCGAAGGCATGCCAGCAACCGCGCTCGATCACCAGCTTGTCGCCGGGCGCCAGCTGCGTTTCGTGGTCATCGTGCTGCACCGTGAGATCTCCCCACAGCAGCTGGAAGGTCTCTTCCTTGATTTCATGCATGTGCAGGGGATGGCTTTGCCCGGCTCGCATGATGCCGAGCTTTTTGCAGTACTCGCGGTTGATCACGTGTACGAATACGGCGCCATGCTGCGGGAAATGCTGCAGCCCGTAATGGTGCGAGAGCTCCATGCGCACGTCGTCGCCCACGGCGATGCCGGCCTCGTTCAGCAGGCCGCGCGCCTCGTGCAGGTAGCGCCTGGCCTGCAGGGCGTCGTCGGCAGGTGCCGATTCGACAATGGCCTCGTCGGCGGCGTAATCGCGCGAGGCCACCCAGTCGGCACGGTAGCGCCCGAAATCCCCGGAGCTGGTCTGGTTGTCGCCGCAGGGCATGGCGAAGTAGACATCCGCGGCACTGATCGTTTCGCCGCGCGCGAGGGGCCGGGCGGCATATACGCCGCGGGCGAGCGAGCGCAGGGATTCAAGCTCGGCCTCGCCGATGGCCTTGTCCCCGCCGGGGCCGGCAATGGCGCGCGCGCGCAATGCCGCCGCCACCCAGGCGTCGGCCTGCGCGGGGTTCATGGAGTAGGCATTGAGCGAGATCCCCTCGTCCGGAACGCCGACATGCCGCTCCAGCAGTTCGGCGCCGGTGGCGATGGCGGCGATCACCACGTCGGTGTTGTCCGGCGCCTCGTGGCCGGAGTAGCCCACCGCGATGCCCGGGTAGCGGCGCTGCAGCCGCGCGACCAGGTGCATCTGCAACTGCTCGTTCGGTGTCGGGTAGACCGACACGCAATGCATCAGCGCGAACCGCGCCCCCCGATGGCTGAAGAAACTGGCCAGGTTGTCGATGCCGTCGAGGCTGAGCCCGCCGGTGGAGGCGATGATCGGCAGCCCCGCCGCGGCGACGCGCTCGAGCAGTGACCAGTCGGTGGCGCTGCAGCTGGCCACCTTGAGAATGTCCACGCCGTGATCAAGGCAGCGATCCACCGAGCGCTCGTCGAAGGGAGTCACGACGCTGACCAGCCCGGCGTCGCGCATGTGGCGCACCAGCGCCAGGAATTGCGCATCGCTCAGGCGGGTGCCGAGGAAACGCGGCACGTGGGCGACGTCATCGCGGTCCCGCACGGATGGATGGATGAAGGTATCGAGATCCCGGTACTGCAGCTTGACGGCTGCCCGGATGCCCTGGCGTTGCGCGATGTCGGCAACGGCGTCGATGATGCGCCGACCGTGATCGACCGAGCCCTGGTGGTTATTGGCCATCTCGAAGATGAACAGGTCTCGAAAGGGGTCAGACATGGTGAATGGTCCTTGGCTGTTTACGGGTTGGGGCTGTCCAGCAGCGCGACCAGCTGCATGAGTTCGGCAATGCCGATGGCGCGATCATCGACGTAGTAGTCCGCGGCCGGTTTGCCCACCATGAGCTCGTGGTAGCGCACACCCCAGCGCTGCATCTGCTCACGGGTGACCTGCAACCAGTCGATGCCGGTCATGGTGCCACGCGCGGTGTGCAGCACGATACGACAGCCGGCTTCGTGGAGACGATTCAGGGCGTCGATGATTTCCCGGCGCGGTGCCGCGCGCGCGTAATCGTTGTCCGGCACCAGCGAGGCGATGACTCCGTCGATGTCGAAGCAGAAGGTCCGCCCGGCCAGTGGCCGATGGCCAGCCATTGCGGCCAGGGAGGCCTCGAGCTCGCTGTGGGTATCGATATCCAGGTTGTGCTGCATCACGTAGCCGTGGATACGCCGGCCCGTCATGGAATGCTGCTTGACGATGACCGGGCTGCGGACCACATCGATGCTGGCGTTCTGCAGCCAGGCCTCGGGCAGTGACTGGCGCGGCTGGTTGTAGCGTTCCCCCTCGAAGCCGGCCACCGGGCTGAGCAGGCCGTCCGCAGCGCGCGTCCACATCTTCCAGGGGGTCGCCGGCGCGGGCGCGATGCTGCGCACGGCGTCCAGGGAGGGGTCCGCCCGCAGGATGGCCACCATGCGATCGATGTCCGCCGGCTCGCGCTGGGGATGGGTGGGCCGCAGGTGCACGAGGATGTCCGGCTGGCGGCCCTCGTTCGCGGCCAGCCAGCCGAGGGCGTGCTCGAACACCTCGATGTCGGTGGATTCGTCGCGCGCAAACCGTGCCGGCCGCAGAAACGGGGTCTCTGCCCCGTACTCGCGGGCGATGGCGGCATAGTGTTCGCTGTCGGTACTGACGAGCACGCGGTCGATGCTGTCCGCAGCCAGGGCCTGCTCGATGGACCAGGCCATGAGCGGTTTGCCAGCATAGGGCCGCAGGTTCTTGTCCGGCACGGATTTCGAACCGCTGCGCGCGGGGATGATGGCCATCACGGAGGCGCTCATGATGCCTGCCCGCCGGGCAGCACCCGGAACAGGAAACGCGAGCTGCGCTCGATGTGGAGGTTGTCGAATCGGCCCAGCAACTCACCTAGGCGGCGCACGCGTGCCCGCAGCTCGCCGACGCTGATCTCCGGAAAGCGGTGGGCATGGTAGGCGGCGCTGTTGCGATGGTTGGGCCGGAGCATGTTGACGCGCTTGAGCAGCGTGCGCCCGTTGGCC
>CAYGQN010000014.1:2148-24357 GCA_964351795.1 uncultured Gammaproteobacteria bacterium | reverse complement strand
TCCCCCACCTGGAAGCCCTCGCGGGCGAGCCGGATGGCCGGCTTCCGCACCAGCGTGCTGCGCAGCGGCCCGTCCATCGAGGCCCGCGGGATGACATTGCCGTCGGCGTCCAGGTACATGTCGCGGCTGGCGGCGCCGGGGGCGCGCTCGCGCCCGTCGACCATGGTTTCGAAACCGTCGCTGGCCCGGTGCAGCAGCCAGAAGCCGCCGCCACCGATCCCGGAGCTGTAAGGCTCCACCACGGCCAGCGCGGCACTGATCGCCACGGCCGCATCAAAGGCATTACCCCCGGCGGCGAGGATTTCCACGCCGGCGGCGGAGGCATCGGGGTGAGCGCTTGCTACCGCGCCACGGTCCGGCCCGACGGCACCCGCGGCAGCGGCGATGAACAGGCACAGGACGCCGACAAGGCGGCGGCACGCGCGCGGGCGCAACAACGCGTCAACCGAGGCGATCATGCAGTGCCTCCAGCACCGCCGGGGCCACGAACTCGCTGACATCCCCGCCCAGCGAGGCGATTTCCCGGATCAGCGAGGAGGAGATGTAGCTGTACTGCTCCGAGGGTGTGAGGAACAGGGTATCGGCCTCCGGGATGAGGCGCCGGTTCATGTTGGCCATCTGGAATTCGTATTCGAAATCCGACACCGCCCGCAGGCCGCGCAGGATCATCTTCGCCTGGCAGGAGCGGGCGAAATCCGCCAGCAGGCCATCGAAACGCCGCACCTCGACGTTGTCCAGATGCGCCAGCACCCGCCGGGCAAGCTCCACCCGCTCGTCCGGGGAGAACGCGGTTTTCTTGGAGGTCGAGCCGGCAACGCCGAGGATGACCTGGTCGAAGTTGCGGGCAACGCGCGCAACGATATCGGTGTGGCCGTTGGTGATGGGGTCGAAAGTACCCGGATAGATGATGATGCGGCTCATTGAAGCTCTCTGTCGGGGCATGGCCTCGGTGCGGTCAGCCCGGATTGTTCTGCTCGACGACAAACAGTTGCCCGGCGGCATGGCCGGCGCGCGTGCGCCGGGCGGCCTCCCAGCCGGCGGTCGGCGGCACGAGATCGACGTTGAAGGGTGTTTCAACGAACACCCGGGCACCCGGAGCAAGCAGCGCCCCCGCGGCCAGCATCTCGCAGGCGCGGGGCCAGTCGCCGCTGCGCCATGGCGGGTCGATGAAGACCACGTCGAATTGCTGCCTGCAATCCCGCAGCCAGGCCGGCACGTCAGCGGGCGCAATCGTAACATCTGCCGCCCCCAGTCGCTCGGCGGCAGTGCGCAGCGCGGCCACGACGGCCGGCGCGCTTTCCACCATCGTGACTGCCGCCGCACCGCGCGACAGCGCTTCGAACCCGAGGACGCCGGTACCGGCATACAGGTCGAGGCAGCGCGCCCCGGGCAGCACCGGGGCCAGCCAGTTGAACAGGGTCTCGCGCAGGCGATCCGGGGACGGGCGCAGGCCGTCACTGTCGGCGACCGGCAGGCGGCGGCCACGCCAGCGGCCGCCGATGATGCGCACGTTGCCGGTGACCGGACGGGCGGCCGGCACCTTGCCGCGGCGCTTCAGGGGGCTGCTCCGGCCGGGCTCGCCGGACCCAGTGTGAGTACCAGCAGGCGCTCCGGATGCAGGTGCCGGCGCAGCGCCGCGCGCACCTGGTCGGCCGTCACGGCCTGCATCCGGGCGGGAAAGGTATCCAGGTAATCCAGCGGCAGGCCATGCAGGCCGATGCGGGTGAGGTATTCCAGCTTCTTGGCGTTGCTGTCGATGCGCAGCGGAAAACCGCCCACCAGGTTGGCCCGGGCGCGCTCGAGTTCGGCCTCCTCGGGCCCGGATTCGACGAAGCCGGCGATGGTGCTGCGCGCCAGCGCCAGGGCCTCAGCGGCCTGGTCCGCGCGTGTGGCCAGGGTCGCCCGGAACACGCTCCCGGCCAGCAGCGGGTCGATGACGCTGCCGGCGCCGTAGGCCAGGCCGCGGCGCTCGCGGATCTCGGTGAACAGGCGCGAGACGAGGATGCCGCCGCCGAGGATGTGATTGGCCAGGTACAGGGCGTCGTAGTCGGGGTGCAGGTAATCCAGGCCTTCGTGCCCAAGGACGATATGCGTCTGGCTGGTGTCCGCCTGCACGTGTGCGCTGGCGGCACTGGCCGATGGCTGTGCCGGCACGATGGCGGGCGGATCGCCGGGCGGCAGCCCGGCCGCGAGCGTTTCACTGACCTGGCGGGCCTGCTGCTCGGTCAGATCGCCGACGATGGCGATGAGCGCGTTGCCCGCGACAAACCAGCGCTGGTGGAAGCGCCGCACCGCCCCGGGGCTCAACTGCGCGACCGAGTCCGCATCCCCACGCACCGGCTGCGCGTAGGGATGACCGGCGAACAGGCTGGCGTGGAAGGCGTCGGCGGCGCGGTTGCCGGCCTGTTGCCGGCGGGCACGGATCGCAGCGATCTGGGCGGCCCGCTCGCGGGCAACGGCGGCATCGGTGAACGCGGGCGCCGCGGCGGCTGCGGCAAGCAGTGGCAGTGCCTGGGCCAGCGCATCATCGGCGGTGAGGCTGCGCAACTGCAGCCAGGCCGTATCCCGATCGCTGCCCGAGAACAGGCGCGCCCCGGTGCGCGCCAGGGCCAGCTGCACCTGGCGGTCCGTGCGCTCGCCGGCCGCATCGGTCAGCAGTCGCGCGGTCAGGTAGCCCAGGCCGGGCAGGTCGGCATCCCGCGCACTGCCGGCCCGGAACACCATGCGGATGTCGGCCATGGGCAGTTCCGGCGCGTGGGCAAAGTACACCGGCACACCGTTGGCCGTGCGCCAGTGGCTGACCGGTTCGGCCGCGACGGCGAAGGCGGCAAGCAGTGCGCAGATGGCGGCCAGCACGCGGATCATGATGCGTCGGCCCCGGGTACCGCTACGGTTACCGTAGAGGGGGCATCGAGCAGGAAACGCCGGGCCACGGCCGCGATGTCCTCGGCGGTCACGGCATTGATGCCGGCCTCGTAGCGATCCCGCTCGCGCCAGCCCAGGCCCACCGCTTCCAGCAGGCCGAGCTCCAGGCCCTGGTAGAAGACCGAATCATTGCGGTAGACACGCTCGGCCAGCAGCTGGCGACGCACCATGGCCAGTTCCTCCTCCGTGGGCGGGGAGCTGACCACGCCGGCCAGCTCCCCGAGCAGGGCCTGCACCAGGGCCTGCGGGTCCCGGCCGGGCGCCGGCACGGCGGTAAGCGAGAACAGGGTGGGCAGGCGGGCGTACAGATCGTAGGAGGCGTTGACCCGGGCGGCGAGCGCGCGGTCCCGTTGCAGCCGGGCAGGCAGGCGGGCCGCATCGTTACCGGCCAGCAGCCCGGCCAGCAACTCCAGCGCGAACACCTCGCGGCGGCCGGCGGCCCCGGGGCTGGCCAGGCTCGGCACCTGCCAGTCCAGGAAGATGTAGGTCAGCTCACCGGCCACGGTCAGGTCGAGGCGGACCCGCCCCTGCCGTTGCGGCTCGTCCGGTACCGGCACCGGTTCCAGCGGCCGCGCAGGGATCGGGCCGAAGTATTTCCTGGCCAGGGCGAATACTTCCCCGGGGTCCACATCGCCAGCCACCACCACCGTGGCATTGGCAGGCTGGTACCAGCGCCGGTACCACTCGCGCACGTCATCGAGATCGAGCGCGGCCAGGTCGCTGGCCCAGCCGATGATGGGCTGGCGGTACGGGTTGACCGTGAAGGCGCTGGCCATGGACAGCTCACGGGCGAGCGCCCTGGGGTTGTCGTCCACTCGCAGGTGGCGTTCCTCGATGACCACGTCGCGTTCGCGCTGGAACTGCGATTCGTCCAGCAACAGGTGCTGCATGCGATCGGCCTCCATCCGGAACGACAATGCCAGGCGATCGCGCGCCAGCGTCTGGAAATAGGCCGTGTAGTCGCTGCCAGTGAAGGCGTTCTGGTCCCCACCGGCCTCGGCGATCAGCCGCGCCAGCTCGCCGGGGCCGTGCGTGGCGGTGCCCTTGAACATCATGTGCTCGAGCACGTGCGACATGCCGGTGCGACCCGGGCGCTCGTAGGAGGCACCAATCGCGTACCAGATCTGGCTGGTAACCACGGGGGAGCGATGATCCTCCTGGACGATGATCTTCATGCCGTTGGCGAGCTGGTGCTCGCTGGTGGCGCGCTCGGTGGCGGTGGCGGCAGCGGTCAGTAACAGGCCCAGCAGGGCCAGGCCGGCCGCCACTCGGCCCGGCCGGGTGGCGATGGTAGTATCTGCGCTCGGCCGGTGTGGCCCGAGTCGCCGTCCGGAATCCTGCCTGTCAACAAACATCTGGATCTGTCTGAACCTGTCTGAACATGTTCGAAAGACTGAAACGCGGCATCAGCCGTTCGCGGGAATCGCTGGCCGGGGGTTTGCGGTCGCTGTTCAAGGGCAATCGCGCACCCGACGCGGCGACGCTGGACGCCGTTGAGGAATTGCTGCTCGGTGCCGACGTCGGCGTGGGCACCACTGCGAAGATCATAACAAAGCTGTCCGGGGGCGCGAGCGGGGAAGACGCACTCGCCGGTGTCCACACGCTGGTGCGCGACACGCTGGCCCCGGTCAGCCAGGCACTGGAAGTCGACACCGGCCTGGGCCGGCCCTTCGTGATCCTGGTGGTCGGCGTCAACGGGGCCGGCAAGACCACCACCATCGCCAAGCTGGCCCGGCGGTTCCGGGACCAGGGGCTGTCGGTGATGCTGGCGGCGGGTGACACCTTCCGCGCGGCGGCGGTGGAGCAACTGTGCCACTGGGGCGAGCGCAACGGCGTGCCGGTGATCAGCCAGGGCAAGGGGGCGGACTCGGCGTCGGTGGTGTTCGATGCACTGGATGCCGCCAGCGCCCGCGGCATCGACGTGCTGATTGCCGATACCGCCGGCCGGCTGCATACCCAGAGCAACCTGATGCAGGAACTGGAGAAGATCCGCCGGGTCATCGATCGCCGCTGCCCGGGCGCGCCGGACGAGACCCTGCTGGTGGTGGACGCCACGACGGGGCAGAACGCCATCAACCAGGTGCAGCAATTCGGGGATGCGGTGAAGGTCAGCGGCCTGGTGCTGACCAAGCTGGACGGCAGCGCGCGCGGCGGCATCGTCATCGCCCTGGCGGAACGTTTCGGCATCCCGGTGCGCTTCATCGGCGTGGGGGAAAGTGTCGAGGACCTGCTGGTCTTCGATGCCGACGCCTTCACCAGCGCGCTGCTGGGCACTGACCAGGCGTCGTGATCCGCTTCGAGGACGTCTCCAAGTCCTATCCCGGCGTCGGCACGGCGCTGGAGCAGGTCGACCTCGACATCGATCGGGGTGAGATGGTCTTCGTCACCGGCCACTCCGGGGCCGGCAAGAGCACCCTGCTGCGCCTGATTGCCCTGATGGAACGTCACACCCGGGGCCGCATCGTCGTGGACGGACGGGCGCTGGAGCGGGTCGGCCGGCGCGAGCTGCCCTATTTCCGGCGCAAACTGGGCTTCATCTTCCAGGATCACCGGCTGCTCGAGGATCGCACCGTGTTCGACAATGTCGCCCTGCCGCTGGTGGTGGCGGGGGCGCGGCGGGAGGAAATCGCGCGGCGGGTGCGTGCGGCCCTGGACAAGGTCGGGCTGTTGCAGCGCGAACGCAATCTGCCGCTGACGCTGTCCAGCGGCGAGCAGCAGCGCGTGGGGATCGCGCGTGCGGTGGTGGCACGGCCGCCGATACTGCTGGCCGATGAGCCGACCGGCAACCTCGACCCGGCCCTGTCGCTGGAAATCATGGCGCTGTTCGAACAGTTCAACAATGTCGGGGTGAGCGTGGTGATTGCCACCCATGACCTGGAGATTGTCCGACGGATGCAGCACCGGCGGGTGGTGCTCGACAAGGGCAGGATCATTCTCGACGAGGTGCCCGGCCGTGGCCAACCGGCGCCGTGACAAGCTGCGGCGGATGCCGCCGGTGCAGCGCTGGATCATCGGCCATGCACGCTCCTTCTTCTTCAGCCTCGGTCAGCTGTACCGCAGCCCCGGGAACAGCCTGCTTACCGCGGCCGTGATTGGCATTGCGCTGGCGTTGCCGGCATCGCTGTACCTGGTGCTGGAGAACGTGCGTTCGCTGGCCGGCGTACCGGAGGCCGAGGCGCAGCTGTCGGTGTTCCTGCGACAGGATGTCGGGGCTCAAGCGGCCCTGGTATTCGGGCAGCGGCTGGCCCGCCGGGCGGATGTGCGTGCGGTGGAGCATATCCCGGCAAGCGACGCCCTGGCCGACATCCGCGAGCGATTGGGGCTGGGAGATACCCTGGATGCGCTGGCAGACAACCCGCTGCCGGAAGTGCTGGTGGTGCTGCCAGTGGCCGGCAGCACCACGCCGGGCGCGGTGGCGGCGCTTGCCCGGGAACTGCGGGCCTTGCCCGAGGTCGACGAGGTAACGGCGGACCTGGCCTGGTTGCAGCGGCTGCGGGCGCTGGTCCGCACCGGAACGCGGCTGGCCCTGCTGGCCGGCGTGCTCGCCGGGGTCGGCGTCATCCTGGTGGTGGGCAACACCATCCGTTTGAACGTGGCGAACCGGCGGGCGGAGATCGAGATCCAGCAGCTGTTCGGTGCGACGGAGCCGTTCATCCGGCGCCCGTTCATCTATGCCGGGCTGATCGTCGGCCTGCTCGGCGGTCTGCTGGCCACGACGGTGTGCATGGCCGGGCTGGCCTGGCTGCAACCGGCAGTGGATGAACTGCTGGCACAGTACGGCGCTGGCGGGCGACTGCGCGGGCCGGGCGTGGCTGGTATCTTGGTGCTGGTGGGCGCCGGGGCGCTGGCCGGAGCCATAGGCGCCAGGATTGCCGTCGGCCGGCATCTGGGGCGCGCCATTGTCGCTTCCAGGTGATTGTTTCACAAAGGGGCATTACCGCCAGCAACGGGGTCGGACATAAGGGCAGACAGCGTTTAGCACTCTGCACCGTGGAGTGCTAAAATAGCCATATCAGACATATTAAGGAGGGTAGACATGACTGATTTCGCCTTGCCCACCGTCCTGCCAGGGGGCTCGCTGGAGGGCTATCTCCAGCGGATCAACAGCATTCCCATGCTCAGTGCCGAAGAGGAGCAGCGCTTGGCCGAGCGCTACCGCGACGAGGAGGACATCGACGCGGCGCGTTCCCTCGTGCTCTCGCACCTGCGCTTCGTGGCCAAGGTGGCCCGGGGTTACAACGGCTACGGCCTGCCGCTGGGCGACCTCATCCAGGAAGGCAACATCGGCCTGATGAAGGCCGTGAAGCGCTTCGACCCGACCATCGGCGTACGCCTGGTGTCGTTTGCCGTGCACTGGATCCGGGCCGAGATCCACGAGTACATCATCCGCAACTGGCGCATCGTGAAGGTGGCGACCACCAAGGCGCAGCGCAAGCTGTTCTTCAACCTGCGCGGCGCCAAGAAGCGCCTGGGCTGGCTGAATCGCCAGGAGGTGAGCGAGGTTGCCGAAGACCTCGGCGTGCGCCCCGAGGACGTGATGGAGATGGAACAGCGCCTGGCGGCCACCGATGCCGGGTTCGACCCGGTGGGCGTGGACGACGAGGATGGCTTCCAGGCACCGGCCGCCTACCTCGAGGATTTGCGCTACGAGCCCGAAGGCAGCTATGCCCGGGCCCAGAGCACCGACCAGCTGGAGACGGGCATCGCGGCCGGCCTGGCCAGCCTCGACGAGCGCAGCCGGGCCATCGTCAGGGCACGCTGGCTGGTGGAGGACAAGGCCACGCTGCAGGAACTGGCCGAGCAGTACGGCGTGTCTGCGGAACGGATCCGCCAGATTGAGAAAACCGCCTTCGGGCGCCTCCGCGAGTCGCTTGGAGAGCTCGCCGGCTGACACCGGGCGCCGGCACGGCAGACTACCTGCGGGCGCATCACGGGCGCGGCGCTCAGCCCGCCCGTGAACGCCGCCACAGGGAGCCGAGGTACAGCAGCAGGAACAGCGCGAAGTAGAACTCCTGCGGTTCGCTGTAGCGGATTTCCAGGGGCAGGGTCTCCAGGTCGAATATCCCCTTCAGGCGTTCGGGCAGCCGTACGGCAATGCAGATGACCGCCGTCGGCAGGCAGGCCATGCCGGGCCAGAACCAGGGCCGCCAGTCGCCCCGGTCAGCCTCACCGGCGCCCGCGCGGCGGACCAGCACCATGATTACCCCGCCCACCAGCACCCACAGTTCCAGCAACAGGCGCGGCTTCTGGTCCAGCCAGCTGCTCATGTTGTGCAGGTTGGTTTCCTGCTGATCGTTCAGCGCCTGCAGGTAGTCCGGGGTGGCCCAGCCGAACAGGTGCTGGCCCCAGCTGAGCTCCTCGCCGCCGAAGTAGAACGCGCCCAGCGTTATCGCCAGCAGCCACAGTCGCAGCCATGGCCGCGGAGGCTTCGCCCAGCGCAGCAGGGCCAGCCCGTAAGCCACCGCAACAAAGGCGAGGAGCGGGGTCGCCAGTTCGATGACACCGAGCTCGCCGTCGAACACGCGACGGTACAGGCCGTGGTCGAACGCACGGACGCCGAAAATCGCCACCAGCACCAGGACCGGCACATACAGTGTCAGCCAGGCGGGCAGGTCCCGTGCCGGTTTCAGACGGTCCGCCTGCGGCGGGGTGGTCATTGACGGGTGCGAATCGGCAACCCTCAGTCGATAAACAGGCGCCAGATATCGTGGTAACGATCGACGAACAGCAGCGCGAACACGCCCATGAGGTAGAAGATGGAGTACACGAAGGTGCGGATGGCAACGCGGTCGTCCTGGGTGGTGAACAGGCGCACCGCGTACCACAGGAACACGGCGTCCAGCACCAGCACGCCCGACAGGTAGATCCAGCCGCTCATCATGCAGGCGAACGGCAGGACACTGCAGGCAATCATGATGACGGTGTACAGCAGGATCTGCAGACGGGTGAAATCCACGCCGTGCGTGACCGGCAGCATGGGGATGTCGGCGTTGGCGTATTCCTTGCGCCGGTAGATGGCCAGGGCCCAGAAGTGCGGCGGCGTCCAGGCGAAGATGATGAGGAACAGCAGCAGGCTGTGCGGGTCCACCGTGCCGGTCATCGCCGTCCAGCCGAGCACCGGGGGTGCCGCGCCGGCGGCGCCGCCGATGACGATGTTCTGCGGCGTGGCACGCTTCAGGTACATGGTGTAGATGACCGCGTAGCCGATGAGGCTGGCGAAGGTCAGCACGGCGGTAATGGTGTTGTTGAACACGGTGAGTATGGCCATGGCCAGCGCACCGATGAACAAGGCGAACACCAGTGCCTGTGTGCGGCTCATGCCGCCCTGTGGCAACGGCCGCGCCCGGGTGCGATCCATCAGGGCGTCGATGCGATGGTCGGCCACATGGTTGATGGCCGCAGCGGAAGCGGAGGCAAGGCCGATACCGATGGTGGCGGTAAGGAGTTTGAGCAGCGTGATGCTGTCGGCGGGCGCGAGCAGCATGCCGATGACCGCTGTGAACACGATCAGGGCTACGACCTTGGGCTTGCAAAGGGTGTAGTAGTCGCGCCAGCTCCGGCCGGCGTTCAATTGCAGTGTGGTTTCCGACATCGCTTCACGCTCCGCAGGGGCGCAGATTGTAACGGAATCCGGCCCGCCGGGCAGCCCGCCGGTTCACGGGCCGCATCGGTTTACCTGTGCGGCCCGTGAACCGGCGGCCGCTGGTGCGTGGACGCGGGGCGCCGGGGCCGCGGGCGCAACGGCTCAGTGGCGCGCGGAGCCGAGCACGTGCTTGAGATCATCGACGAATTCGGTGAAGCCGGCCGCCTCGGGATACCTCAGGACCAGGCGGGCAGCGGGATCGGCAACCAGCATCATGCCCTGGTCCGGCGGGCCGATCGCGCGCCAGGTGGCCGGGGTAATGGGAAGTATCCGGGCGGCGGGCGGGAACCGGGCGGCGGGCGGCGGGTCATCGGCGATGGCGGGGTCGGATACCAGCAGCACGCGCTGGACGCGCAATGAAGACTTGCCGAGCGCCATCTGTGCCCGGTGCAGGAAATCCAGGCCGGCGTTGCAGTCCTCGCCGCAACCGTCCGGGGCCGCCAGGATGAGCGACCAGCGCGGGGATTGCGCATCGTCAGCCTCGAGGTCCGGCCGCAGGGGCTCGATAACCACCAGTTCCTCGTACAGCTGGCCATGGGGCTCGCTCATGCTGAGCAGGCCGCGCCCTGGCCCGTAGTACATGAACAGGGCAAGTGCCAGGGGTGCTATGGCGAGTGTCACAACGCCGACTATGACCAGCTTGTTGGAGCGCGCAGGGGGGGCGGCCTTCGTCATTGGGTTTTTCTGGAGCTCAGCAGGAAGAAGAACACGACAGTGATGACGGCAAACAGGAACCACTGTGCAGCGTAGGCCATGTGCCGGTCGGCACTGCCCGGTATCGGGGGCCAGTTTCGATCGTAGCCGGCCGGAGCAGCCGGGTCGAGGAGTACAACCATCGGGTAGAGTTCTGCATCGATGAGTCGGGCCACCGCCTGCAGGTCGAGGCTGGGCACGGCCAGGACCTGTTCGCCTCGCCAGTCACGAAGGCCGGCCGGGCTGTCGAAGCTGAAGCCGGCCTCGGGCGGCCCGCGCAGCCAGCCGCGGGCGGTGCCGGCAGCGGTCATCAGGGACTGTTCGGGCAGCTCGCCCGGCGTGCCTCTTACCCAGCCTCGATTGATCAGCACGTGATGGCCGTCGTCGGTGATGAACGGAGTGAACACGTGCATCCCGGCGCGGCCATCGTTGATCTGGTTCTGCAGCAGTACGTGCAGGCCGGGGCGATAGCGACCTTGAAGGCGCACGGGTTTATCGGCAAGCTGGCTTATGTCGACCGGCCTGGCCGGCAGGCCGGCCATTGCCGGCAAGCGGGCCCGTGCTGCCCGTTGTTCAACCAGTTGACGCTTGTACTCGGCGCGCTGGAGCTGCCAGTTGCCAAGGCCGATGAACAGGCCGAACAACGCAACGGCCGCCACCGCGAGGCGGAGGTCGAATCTGAATCGGCGGGCCAACAGTGGCCCCCTAGCGCGGGCCCGCGAGGGCCCGGAGTTGGCTGATGGATCCCTTCAAGCTTCTCATCATCGCCCTGCTGGCAGCGGTCCTGTTCAATCTGGGCCGGGCAATGCTGCACATGATCCGCGGCAATGCGGACTCGGCCAAGATGGTCCGCGCGCTCACCTGGCGGGTCGGGTTGTCGGTGCTGGTCATGGTGTTGATCATTGTCGGTGCGGCCCTTGGCATCATCGAGCCGCACAACGTCTACGGGCGCTGAACGTCGCGTATCCGCCGGCGGCAAGCGGAAAGAAAAAAGGCGCTGCCCGCAGGGGCAGCGCCTTTTCCTGTTGCTGCGGGCGCTTCGTCAGAGAATGTAGACGAAGATGAACAGCATCACCCAGACGACATCCACGAAGTGCCAGTACCAGGCCACGCCCTCGAATCCGAAATGGTGATCGGGCCGGAAATGACCCTTCATTGACCGGAACCAGATCACGATGAGCATGATGGTACCCAGCGTGACGTGCAAACCATGGAAGCCGGTGAGCATGTAGAAGGTCGTCCCGTAGATGCCCGAGGTGAGTTTCAGGTTCAGATCATTGTAGGCATGGCTGTACTCGTAGGCCTGCATGATCAGGAAGATGACACCGAGGGCGATGGTCAGTCCGAGCCACAGGGTCAGCACGCCGCGCTTGCCCTGCTGCAGTCCGTGGTGGGCAATGGTGATGGTGACACCGCTGGTCAGGAGGATGAGCGTGTTTATCAACGGGATTCCGCCCCAGCCCATGGCGTGGTCGGGACGCGCGAAACTGTGAGCGCCGGGCAGGCTGGCTTCCTGGTCGGGCACATCCAGCAATGGCCACATGGCATCGAAGCCCGGCCACAGCAGTTCTCCGGTAGCGACCTTGGCGCCCTGGCCGTCCAGCCATGGCAGCGAGAACTGGCGGGCATACAACAAGGCGCCGAAGAAGGCGGCGAAGAACATCACTTCGGAGAAAATGAACCAGCCCATTGCAAAGCGGTAGGTCTTGTCCACCTGGCGGTTGTACTTGCCGGATTCGCTCTCGCGGATAACTTCGCCGAACCAGCCGAACAGCATCACCAGCAGAACGATGAAGCCGAGCAGCATCAGCACGTTGCCGATACCGACACCGTTGATGGAGGCCGCGAAGCCCCCCATCATGAAGAACAACCCGACGGTGCCAATCAATGGCCACTTGCTGGGGTCAGGCAGGTAGTAGCCAGCGTGTGAATCGGACATGGGAATCCCTCTCGTTATTTACCCTGATAGTTTTTTTTGTCGCCCGCCGCTGCCTTGTCCAGGCTCAGGATTCGTCAGCGGTGGCCACCGGGCTGTCAAAGAAGGTGTAGGACAGCGTCAGTGACTTGATGTCGTCGGGCAGACGCTTGTCCACCACGAAACGCACCGGCATGTTGCGGGTTTCCCCGCCCTCAAGCTCCTGCCGTGTGAAGCAGAAGCACTCCGTCTTGAAGAAATACTTCGATGCTGTCGCGGGCGACACACTGGGTACCGCCTGGCCCGCCCGCGTCCGCTGCGACATGTTGACCGCTTCGAAGAACACCTCGGTGAGCTCACCGGGATGAACCTGGATTTTCGAGACCATCGGCTTCAGCTGCCAGGGCAGCCCGGTGTTGACGCTGCTGACGAACTCGACCGTGATCAGGCGATCATCGATGACAGCGGTGTCGTAGGCAGCCGCTTCCGCCCGACCGGTTTTGCCGTTGATGCCCGTGATGTCGCAGATGACGTCGTACAGGGGCACCAGCGCGTAGCCGAAACCGAACATGGCCACCACGACAACAGCCAGTCGCCTGACCAGGCGCAGGTGGGAAGGCCCTCGGGTGTCGGTGGCGCTCACAGGTTCTTCACGATGAAGCTGACGTAGAGCAATGCCACGATGGCGCCGAGCATGAGCGCAAGGCGGACATTCCTGCCCGCCCTGCGCCTGTTCTGCTCGTTGCCATCGTGCTGGTCATTGTCAGCCATGTCTGTGGTTGCAGGCCCTTGTTACTTCACCACCGGTGGTTCGGCGAAGCTGTGGTACGGAGCCGGCGTCGGCAGGGTCCATTCCAGGCCTTCCGCACCGTCCCAGACCTGCGGATCACGGGTTTCCTTGCCGGAGCGGACCGCGGTGATGATGTTGTACAGGAGCAGAAACTGCGTGGCCCCGAACACCCAGGCACCGAGCGTGGAGATCATGTTGAAATCCGCAAAGGCCAGGGAGTAGTCGGGCACCCGGCGCTGCATGCCGGCGAGGCCGAGGAAGAACTGCGGGAAGAAGATGATGTTCACGGCCACCATCGACACCCAGAAGTGGATCTGTGCCAGCTTCTCGTTGTACATGCGGCCGGTCAGCTTGGGCATCCAGAACAACACCGCACCGATGATGGTGAAAATGGCCGAGATACCCATCGTGTAGTGGAAATGGGCAACCACGAAGTAGGTGTCATGGTACTGGAAGTCGGCCGGCGCCATTCCCAGCATCAGGCCGGTGAAACCGCCGATGCTGAAAATCATGATGGCGCCGATGCCCCACAGCATGGGTGCTTCGAAGGTCAGCGAACCACCCCACATGGTGCTTATCCAGTTGAAGATTTTCACGGCTGTTGGCACGGCGATCAGAATGGTGGCGTACATGAAGTACAGCTCGCCGGCCAGCGGCATGCCCACGGTGTACATGTGGTGCGCCCAGACGATGAACGACAGGAAGGCGATGGCCGACATGGCGTACACCATCGAGGCATGGCCGAACAGCGGCTTGCGCGAGAAGGCCGGGATGAGGTGCGAGATGATGCCGAAGCCCGGCAGGATGATGATGTACACCTCGGGATGGCCGAAGAACCAGAAGATGTGCTGGAACAGCACCGGGTCACCGCCGCCGGCGGCATTGAAGAAGCTGGTGCCGAAATGGCGGTCCGTGAGCAGCATCGTGACCGCGCCGGCCAGCACCGGCAGGGCGGCGATGAGCAGGAACGCGGTAATCAGCCAGGACCAGCAGAACAGCGGCATCTTCATCAGGGTCATGCCCGGCGCGCGCATGTTCAGGATGGTGACGATGATGTTGATCGAGCCGAGGATCGACGAAATGCCCAGCAGGTGAACGGCGAAGATCAGCATGTCACCACCGAGCTTGGGCGAGCCCGAGCTGCCGACGATGGACAGCGGCGGATACAGCGTCCAGCCCGACTCGGGCGTACCCGGCACGAACAGGGTCAGCACCAGCATCAGGCCGGCGAAAGGCAGGATCCAGAAGCCCCAGTTGTTCACGCGCGGCAGCGCCATGTCCGGGGCGCCGATCTGCATCGGGATAAGCCAGTTCGCCAGGCCCGCGAAGGCCGGCATGACGGCACCGAACACCATGATCAGGCCGTGCAGCGTCACCAGCTGGTTGAAGGTCAGCGGGTCGATGATCTGCATGCCGGGCTGGAGCAGCTCGGTACGGAAGGTCATCGCCATGGCGCCGCCGATGAGGAACATCGTCGTCGAGAAGATCAGGTACATCGTGCCGATGTCTTTGTGGTTGGTGGAGAACAACCAACGCTTGATACCGGTCGGATGATGATCGTGATGGTCGTCGTGTGCGACTGCTTCACTCATTGCAGGAATCCTCCAAGAAAATTACTGACCGGCCGAGGCGACAGCGCCACGGGCTGCCTGGATGTCGGCGGGTTGAACGATGTCCGTGCCTTCCTCGATGATGGCGTCATTGCCCCAGGCATTGCGCTCGTAGGTGAGGATGGCGGCGAGATCCACGTCGTTGAGCTGCGGACCAAAGGCCTGCATGGCCGTACCGGCCTTGCCGTTCAGCACGATGTCGATGTGATCCGCCAGGCTGTCCTTGACCAGGGCGCTGCCCGCCAGCCCCGGGAACGCCCCGGGGATGCCCTGCCCGTTGGCCTGGTGGCAGGCCAGGCAATGCGTGGCGTAGGCGGTCTGGCCCTGGGCCATCAGCTCGTCCTTGGTGAAGGTCTTGCCCGCAGCGGCCTCGGCCGCTGCCATTTCCTGCTTCTTGGACTCCACCCAGGCGGCGTACTCGTCCTTGGGCAGCGCGCGCACGACGATGGGCATGAAACCGTGGTTGCGCCCGCACAGCTCGGCGCACTTGCCGCGGTAGACGCCCGGCTCCTCGATGTAGGCCCAGTTCTCGTTGATGAAACCCGGGATGGCGTCCTGCTTCCAGCCGAGTTCGGGCACCCACCAGGCGTGCAGCACGTCGTTGGCGGTGATCACGAAGCGGATCTTCGTTTCCACCGGCACCACGAGATCGTTGTCCACCTCGAGCAGGTAGTGCTCGCCTTTCTCGGCGTCACCGTAGATCTGGTCATCGGGGGTGGACAGGTTGCTGAAGAAACGGATGTCGCTGTCCAGGTACTCGTACTCCCACTTCCACTGGTAGCCGGTGACCTTCACCGTCATTTCGTGGTCGCTGGTGTCGTACAGGTTGATCATCGCCTTGGTGGCGGGCACCGCCATCAGGATCAGCACGACCGCGGGCACCAGCGTCCACAGCACTTCCAGGGTGGCGTTCTCGTGGAACTTCGCCGGTACCGGGTGTTTGGACTTCCGGAAAGCGAATATCGAGTAGAACATCACGCCGTAGACAACCACGGAGGCCACGACGCATATCCACAGAACGATCATGTGGATGTCGTAGACCTCGTGAGCGGTCGGCGTAACGCCGCGGGTCATGTTGATTTTTGAATCGGCGAATGCCGCGGCATTGGTCAGCAGCGCTGTCGCGGATACCGCGCCGGCTGCGAGCAGTTTTCTCAGGCTGATGCCACCCATTTCGGTTTCGTCTCCGTAGGCCAGGCTATTTCTTTTTTCGAATACATCCGTGGCCGCGCGTGAAAGCTACACGACCACCGCCGACGCGTAGCGCGGCGGTATGCGCGAACTGAGCAGCTCACCCAGTGCAACGCGCTCTTCCTCGACGAGAAATTCGCCGATTTCAATTTCGCGTCCATGCGATCGCAGTTTCAATTTGCTCGGGTACCAGCCCGAGCTGTCCTGTTCCAGAACCACGCGTGCCCAGGCGCGCTGGAACTCGAAGACACCGGCGTCCGCTCCCCCGGCGGCACGCTTGGCGACCTTGACGATGTCGCCGGCTACTTCGACAAGCTGCTCCCGGCGCGTCAGCCGCAGAGCCGTGTACATTCCGGCACCGAGTCCGAGTGCCTCCAACCCCGAGAACGGGAGCACGAGTGGCAGGCCGAGCAGCAGGCAGATGGTTCCCACCAGCAGTACCAGCGTGGAGATTGCCGCGTAGACGAGGTAGGCCTGACGTGTTGTTAGCGACCGGTTTGGCGTTAGCAACAGGCGGCAGCCGTGCTCGTCTGTCTGTCCGATTTCGCGCACCAAAAGGTTTGTCTCGCGGCTGATATCCCGGCGCGCACTTCCGGTCACGCCACCGAAGCTGTCGAAGCCGGGAAAATGTATCGCAACCATCAGGGGGTTGCAAGAAAAAGCTTACTTGTACAAGAGCTTGGCAGACATATTCTTCACATACCATGCGGCATGCAGCGGGTCCGGTTCAGCCAGCCAGGGCAGGCAGGCGAGCGGCGCCAGGCCGGTGGCGGCGGTAATCTCGGCGATGGTCTCGCGCAGGTGCCGGTAGTGCGGATCGATGACGCTGCCAACCCAGCCCGCCAGTCGCAGGCCGTCGGCGCAGATGGCCTGGGCAGACAGGACAGCGTGGTTGATGCAACCCAGGCGCAGGCCGACCACCAGCAGGACCGGGTGACCGAGCATCGCCGCCAGGCCGGCGATGTCCAGGCCGGGCGCCAGCGGCACCCGCCAGCCACCGGCGCCCTCGACGATCAGGACATCCGCCCGGGCGGCGAGGTTGTCGTGCGCACGACGGATGGCCTGGAGCTCGAAGCTGCGCTGCTCCAGCCGGGCCGCGGTACTCGGGGCGGCCGGCTCCCGCAGCAGCACCGGGTTGACCAGCCGCGGGCCGGGCAGGCCCGCGCTGAGGCGGCGAAGCATCTCGGCGTCCTCGTTTTCGCTCTCGCCCGGCGCCACGCCCGCGGCAACCGGCTTCATGCCGGCGGCCGCCAGCCCCTGGTTGCGCCAGGCCTGCAGCAGGGCCGCGCTGACCATGGTCTTGCCCACGCCGGTATCGGTTCCGGTGACGAACCAGGCCGGGGCGGCAGCGTTGCTCATGGGCGGCGGGGGTGGAAATGCAAGGGCGAGCCCGCCACGGTACTGCCATCCTGGGGCCGCAGCTCCGCGGCCGGTTTCCAGGCGTGGCCGTACACCACCTCGTAGGTCAACGGGACGCGACCGTCCACGGCCTGCGCCTCCCAGGCCTCGAGGAATGCGCGCCAGCGGCGCGGGCCGGTCAGACCGCCGGCGCGGCCGCTGTTGGCGTTGCGAACGCCGATACCACGCAGGTCCCGCAGCGCCGAGCCGGCGTCCGCGTAGGTCATGGTGATGTGCTCGACGTCCATCACGGGGGCATGCAGACCGGCCTTGATGAGCCCGTCACCGACATCGTGCATGTCCATGAAGGCATTGACGTGTACCGCATCGTCCACCGCTGCCCAGGCCTGGCGCACTTCGCGCAGTGTGTCCGGGCCAAGCGTGGAGAACAGGAACAGGCCCTCCGGTCGCAGTGCCTGTTGTACGGCAGCGAAGACGGGATCGGGCGGCAGGATCCACTGCAGCATGAGATTGCTGAACACGAAATCCAGGCTGCCGTCGGCGAAGGGCAGGCGCGCGGCGTCGGCGCATACGCAGCGCTGGCGTGACAGCCAGCGCTGGCGGCCGCGGGCGGTGCGAAGCATGCCCTCGGCGGCGTCCACAAGCAGGATCCGCGCCTTGGGGAAGCGCTGCTCGAGGGGGCGGGCATGACGGCCGGTGCCGGCACCGAGGTCCACAACCCGGCTGGCTGTGATGTTCAGGGGGTCCAGGTGCTCAAGGAGGCGTTCGCCGACTTCCTGCTGCAGCACGCTGAAGCTGTCGTAATCGCGGGCGGCGGCGCCGAATGAACGGCTGACACGCTGCCGGTCCAGCATGAATGGCTGGTGTTCGTTCATGCGCTGCGCGCCCGCGCCGGCAGGCAGTCGGCGATGGCGGCTACCAGCGCCTGGATATCGTCGGGGCAGTGGCCGGCCGAGAGCGTGATCCGCAGCCGCGAGCCTGCCGCGGGCACGGTGGGCGGGCGGATGGCCTGGACGTGAAAGCCGGCTTCGAGCAGCGCGGCGGCGCTGTCGACAGCTGTGCTGGCACTGCCGAGTACCAGCGGCTGGATGGGTGTGTCCGATGGCGTCAGGGGCAGGCCGGCTGCACGCGCGGCCATGCGGAAGACGGAGACATTGGCTGCCAGGCGTGTCACGTGCTCCGGCTCGTCGCGGATGATTCGCAGCGCCGCCAGTGCAGCGCCGGCCAGGGCCGGCGCCAGGGCGGTGGTGTAGATGCCGGTGCGTGCTTCCTGCAGCACCGCCTCCAGCAGATCGGCCGGGCCGGCCAGGAAGGCACCACCGGCGGCAAGCGCCTTGCCCAGCGTGCCGGTGAGCAGGGGCGCGGCCTGCTCCGGGATACCGGCGCCAGCCAGGCTGCCGCCGCCGGCCGGGCCGAGGACGCCGATCCCGTGGGCGTCGTCGACCATCAGAATGTGATCGGCCGCGCCGGCCAGGGCTGCCAGTTCCCGCAGTGGGGCGATGTCACCATCCATGGAGAACACGCCATCGCTGACGATGAAGCCCAGTCCGCGGCACGGGCGGTCCAGCAGGCGTTGCAGGTCGTCCGGGCGGTTATGCCGGTAACGCTGCCAGCGGGCGCCACTGGCGCGGGCCGCATCGATCAGCGAGGCGTGGCAAAGGCGATCCAGGAGAATCCGGTCCCCGGGCCGGGCGAGCGCGCCGAGGGTACCGAGGTTTGCCATGTAGCCGGCGGGGAACAGCAGCGCGCGTTCACGCCCGAGGAAGGCCGCGAGCTCGGTTTCCAGTTGTTCATGCAGCACCGTGTAACCGCTGATGAAGGCCGAGCCGGTGCTGCCGCTGCCATACTGGCGGGTGGCGGCAATGGCGGCCTCGATGACCCGCGGGTCCTGACTGAGTCCAAGGTAATCGTTGCTGCAGAAAACCCGGGCCGGGCGCGCGTTGACGTGGACACTGCCGGCGCGCAGTTCCCGCAGCGGCCGGACGCGACGCGCGTGCCGGCCGGCAGCGAGTTCGCGCACGCGCCCGGCCAGGTCACCGGCCATGGGCGTCAGCCGCCGCTGGCGGCGGCGCTCAGGCCAAGGCGCGCGAACAGGGCACGATCACTGGCGAGCGCCGGGTTCTCGGTGGTGAGCAACTGGTCACCGTAGAAGATGGAATTGGCGCCGGCGTGGAAAGCCAGGGCCTGTTCGGCATCGCTCAGGCCGTTGCGTCCGGCAGAGAGCCTGACCATCGTGCGCGGCATCAGGATGCGCGCGACCGCGATGGTCCTGATGAACTCCAGCACATCGGTCGGTTCGTTCTCGGCAAGCGGTGTGCCCTCCACCCGCACCAGCATGTTCACCGGGACGCTTTCCGGCTGCGGGTCCAGGGTGGCCAGCGTGGCGAGGAGTTCGCAGCGGTCACGGCGCCCTTCGCCGAGGCCGACGATACCGCCGCAGCACACCTTCATGCCGGCATCACGCACGTTGCAAAGGGTCTCGAGCCTGTCGGCGTAAGTGCGCGTGGAGATGATGTTGGGATAGAAGGTCTCGGAGGTATCGAGATTGTGGTTGTAGTAGTCCAGCCCGGCGTCAGCGAGTCTGCGGGCCTGCGGTGGCGTCAGCATGCCGACCGTGATGCAGGTTTCCAGGCCCTGCTCGCGCACGGCCTCGATGAGGGGCAGGAGGGCATCGATGTCGCGGTCCTTCGGGCTGCGCCAGGCCGCGCCCATGCAGAAGCGGGTGGCGCCATTGGCGGCCGCGGCCGCGGCCGCGGCACGGACGCCGGCGACATCCATCAGCCCTTCGGGCTGCAGACCGGTGTCGTAGCGCACGCTCTGCGGGCAATAGGCGCAGTCCTCGGGGCAGGCGCCGGTCTTGATGTTCAGCAGGGTACTGAGCTGGACTTCGTTCGGTGCAAAGTGGGCGCGATGCACCACCTGCGCCTGGTGGATGAGATCGTTGAAGGGCTGCTCGTACAATGCCAGGACGTCGTCAACAAGGACGGTGCCGGCGGATTCGGGCGCTGGGCGTGCGGGCTGGTTCATCGTGTTGTTAACCGGGAATGGATTCGGAGGTTGACAAGTATATGCTGGAGGCGTGGTTTCGTGCACGGTGCGAGCTGTGCGGGGCGGATACGGAAGAAACGCGGCCGGGGCTGTGCCGGGGTTGCGCGGCGGACCTGGCACCGGTCGGCCGGCATTGCCTGACCTGCACACGCGGGCTGGTCGCAGGCCGGCAATGCGGTGACTGCCTGCGCAACGGCGGCGCCGCGCAGCGGATCTGCGCAGCGGTCCGATACGATCCGCTTGTGGCAACCTTGGTGCAGCGGCTGAAGTTCGAACGTCGGGACGACCTGGTGGCGGCGCTGGCGGCGTTGATGCTGGAGCGGCTCGATCGGCATGAGCTTGGCTGGGCGGAGTGCCTGGTACCGGTGCCACTGCATCCGGCGCGGCGGCGGGAGCGGGGCTTCGACCAGGCGCTGGAATTGGCCCTGGCACTCGGCGGGGCGCTGCGCTGCCCGGTCGATGATCGCTGGTTGCAACGGATGCGGGCCACGTCCGCGCAGAGCAGCCTCGACGCCCGGGCGCGGCGCGGTAATGTTCGGCAGGCGTTCCGGGCGGTGGCGCGGCGAGGTTGGCGGCGCGTGGTGCTGGTGGATGATGTGATCACCACCGGCGCCACGGTCGCGGCGGCCCGGCAGGCGCTTGTGCCCTGCTCCCCCGCCGATGTGGAGGTCCATGCCTGGGCCTTTGCGGCGGCGACCCTGTGAGCCCGGCTCAGGTGTCCAGGTTGTCCACCGTCGAGGCGTATTTCTCGATGAAGGCACGGCGTGGCTCGACCTGGTCACCCATCAGCGTGGTGAAGATTTCGTCCGCCGCGACGGCATCCTCCACGCGCACCTGCAGGAGGTGGCGGTTCTCCGGGTCCATCGTGGTTTCCCACAACTGCTCGGGGTTCATTTCACCCAGACCCTTGTAGCGCTGGATGGCCAGGCCCTTGCGGCCATCGGCCAGCAGCGTCTCGAACACGTGCCGCAGGCTCGTAACCGGATGCTCGGTCTCGCCAAGGCGCACGAAGGCTCCGTCTGGCAGCGCCTTTTCCATGACCGCACCGAGTTCGTTGAGACGTCGATACTCGGTGGAGTTGAAGAAGTCGCGGTCTAGCTCGAGCTGGGTACCGACGCCGTACTGGATGATCGTGATGCGGGCGCGCAGGCCTTCGGCCTGGCCCTGCCCGACAACTTCCGTTTCAAACCGCAGGGCCGGATCGGCGCGGGCGACCAGCTTTCCCTTGAGGCCGTCCAGCCATTCGGCCAGCCGGGTTTCGTTGGCCGCATCGGCAACGCTGAGGGCGTCGTGCGCGCGCAGTGCATTGACCAGCAGCGGGTCGAAGCGTGAGGACATGCGTTGGCTCACGTACTGGTAGCTGAGGTAATCGCGGCCGAGGTCCTCCAGTTCACTGTCGGGCATCGGATCCGCGTCCGGGCGCGGCACGAAGGCGGAGCCTTTCATGCCGATGGACATCAGGTACTGGTTCAGTGCGTGGTCGTCCTTGACGTACTCCTCGCGCTTGCCTTTCTTGAGCTTGTACAGCGGCGGCTGGGCGATGTAGATGTAGCCACGCTCCACCAGCACGCTCATCTGGCGGTAGAAGAACGTGAGCAGCAGCGTACGGATGTGGGAGCCATCGACGTCGGCGTCGGTCATGATGATGATGCGGTGATAACGCAGCTTTTCGGGGTCGAACTCGTCGGAGCCGATACCGCAGCCAAGGGCGGTGATGAGCGTGCCGACCTCGGCCGATGAGAGCATCTTGTCGAAGCGCGCTTTCTCGACGTTCAGGATCTTGCCTTTCAGCGGCAGCACCGCCTGGTACTTGCGATGCCGGCCCTGCTTGGCGGAACCACCGGCCGAGTCACCCTCGACGATGAACAGTTCCGATTGCGCCGGATCCTTCTCCTGGCAGTCCGCCAGCTTGCCGGGCAACCCGGCAATGTCGAGTGCGGTCTTGCGGCGCGTGAGTTCACGGGCCTTGCGTGCGGCATCCCGTGCGCGGGCGGCATCGACCACCTTGTCGATGATGACGCGCGCCTCGCTGGGC
>CAYGQN010000014.1:0-2138 GCA_964351795.1 uncultured Gammaproteobacteria bacterium | reverse complement strand
GGTGATCCTTCCGCGCCTATTTGCATGTGCACCCTCCAGGAGAAAGGTCTGCAGCATCTCGGCGACCACCGATTCCACGGCGCCCTTGACCTCGCTGGAGACCAGCTTGTCTTTCGTTTGCGAGGAGAACTTGGGATCGGGAACCTTCACCGAGAGTACCGCGGTCAGGCCTTCACGGATGTCCTCGCCGGCGACGGCCACTTTGGCGCGCGCGGCAATGCCTTCCTTTTCCATGTACTGGTTGATGCTGCGCGTGAGGGCGCCGCGGAAACCGGCCAGGTGGGTGCCACCGTCGCGCTGGGGAATATTGTTGGTGAAGCAGAAGATGTTCTCCTGGTAGGAGTCGTTCCACTGCATCGCCAGTTCCACCACCACGCCATCGCGCTCGGCCTGGGCATCGAGGACGTGCTCGTGGATCGGCGTCTTGACGTGGTTCAGGTGCTGCACGAAAGCGGCAATACCGCCCTTGTACTCGAACACGTCCTGCTTGCCGGTACGCTCGTCGGACAGCGCGATGCGGATCCCGGAATTCAGGAATGATAGTTCCCGCAAACGTTTAGCAAGAATATCATAGTGAAATTCTATATTACCAAAAACGTCCGGGCTGGGTTCGAAATAGATTTCCGTGCCCGTGGCGCTGGTTTCACTCACGGCGCGCAGGTCGGCATCCGGCACACCGTCCCGGTACTCCTGCAGCCATTCCTGGCCATCGCGGCGGATAATGAGCTTCAGGTAGCTGGACAACGCATTGACCACCGAGACGCCGACACCGTGCAGCCCGCCGGAGACCTTGTAGCTGTTGTCGTCGAATTTGCCGCCGGCATGCAGGGTGGTCATGATCACCTGCGCGGACGACACGCCCTCTTCGGGGTGCATGTCCACGGGAATGCCGCGCCCGTTGTCGGTTACGGTAATGCCTTCGTTCCCGTGGATCCGGACCTGGATATCATCGCAATAGCCCGCCAGGGCCTCGTCGATACTGTTGTCGACCACCTCGAAAACCGTGTGGTGCAGGCCGGTACCGTCGTCCGTGTCACCGATGTACATGCCCGGCCGCTTGCGGACCGCGTCGAGGCCCTTCAGGACCTTGATATTGGAGGAGTCGTAGGTTGGCTCGGTCACGTTATCCGTCCGCAGAAAAAACGGGCTGATTATACCATGAGCAAGCCGGGGCAAAGGTCTGTCCGAGCCAGCCGTGCAGGACGGGGGCGCCGGCAGAGCGGCCGCGGTGCCAACGCCGGTGGCAAGCAGAAACGGTGGGGGCGAATGGAGACCGCGGGGCGGGCCAGGAAAGGGGCCCGTTTGCACAGCCCATGCATCGCGGCTGGACGCAGCGGACCGTCGACATGTGGCTGACCAATTCGCGGGTGTTCCACGTGGAACAGCCGATTCCGGAGGGGATTACTGTCAGAACCTCGAAAATCCGTTTCCGCCTAATCTGATCCTTCAGCGCTAGCCTTCCTCTCCCGCTTGCCGCAGGTGATGCAACAGGCATCGCCAACCCGGATTCCAGGAGGTCGGTCCTGGTGGTCACGCTGTTCCACGTGGAACAGTTATTTCCAGCGGGAACCCGTCATCAGGCCCACCAGTCGAGCAGCATCCACCTTTCAGCCGTCGGATACGTCCGCTGAGATCAGACCATGTTCCACGTGGAACACCCGCAGCTCCCCGCCCGACCAGTGGCTGGCATTGGCGACGTCGGTCGTTGTTACGATGGCCTGGCCACTGACATCCGACACCAGTTTCGCGAGCAGCCCCGCATGTTCCGCGTCCAGTTCAGCCCCGAAATCATCCAGCAGGAAGACTGGCGCCTCTCCTGTTCGCTCCCCGATGCTCTTCGCGCTCGCCCCGATCAATGCCAGAACCGCCAGCTTGGCCTGACCGCGCGACAGCACCCGACTAGCGGCCCGCGGCCCCGCCCGCAGCACCAGGTCCATCCGGTGAGGCCCAACTTGCGTGAACCCCGCCTGCCGGTCATCGTCACGGCGAGCCTCCCACTGCGCCTCCAGCGGCTCCGCAACCTCCCAGCCGGCGCGATACCCCAGTTCCAGCGGCACCGGCAACATGCCGGCGGAAAGCGCATCAAAGCAGACCTGCATCCCGGTGACCGCCGACTCCCTCAGGCGATGCAGCTGCAT
>CAYGQN010000013.1:0-24660 GCA_964351795.1 uncultured Gammaproteobacteria bacterium | reverse complement strand
CGTTACAATCAGGCGGCGCGCACTGGCCCCGCCGGGTGACGTGTGGCAACCAAAATAACACGGAGATCCCCTGTGTCAGACTTCGACTACGATCTGTTCGTCATCGGCGGCGGCTCCGGTGGCGTGCGCGCCGCACGGATGGCTGCCGGCTTCGGTGCCCGGGTGGCCTGCGCCGAGGAGCGCTACCTCGGCGGCACCTGCGTGAACGTGGGCTGCATCCCGAAAAAGCTGTTCGTGTACGCCTCGCATTTCGCCGCCGACTTCCAGGCAGCAGAGGGCTACGGCTGGAACGTCGGCACACCCGCGTTCGACTGGCAGCGACTGCGCGAGAACAAGGACAACGAAATCGCCCGCCTGAACGGCGTCTATCGCCGCATCCTGGAATCCGCGGGAGTGGACATCCTGGACGCGCGGGCGGTGCTGGAAGGGCCGAACACCGTCGCCTGCGGCGGGCGCAGCATCACCGCCGAGCGCATCCTCATCGCCGTGGGTGGCTGGCCGGAGGTGCCGGAGTTCCCCGGCAACCAGCACGTGCTTACCTCCAACGAAGTGTTCTACCTGCCGAAGCTGCCCGAGCGCATGCTCATTGTTGGCGGCGGCTACATCGCGGTGGAGTTCGCCGGGATCTTCAACGGCCTCGGCGTGCACACCACCCAGCTGTACCGGGGCGAGCTGTTCCTGCGCGGCTTCGACAACGACATCCGCGAGGAACTGGCCACCGCCATGCGCCATGACGGCGTGGACCTGCGCTTCGGCGTGAATGTGACGCGCCTGGAGGCCCTGGAAACCGGCTACCGGGCCACGCTGACCGACGGCAGCGAGCTGGATACCGATGTCGTGCTGTACGCCACCGGGCGCCGCCCGCTCACCGCGGGCCTGGGCCTGGAAGCCGCCGGTGTGCGCACCAACGAAACCGGCGCCATCATGGTGAACGGGGACTACCAGACCAGCGTCGCCTCGATATACGCCGTTGGTGATGTCACCGACCGCGTCAACCTGACCCCGGTGGCACTGGCCGAAGGCATGGCCTTCGCCCGCAACACCTACGCCGGCATGATGAGCGAAGTCGACTACGACTTCATTCCCACCGCCGTGTTCAGCCAGCCGAATATCGGTACGGTCGGGTTCACCGAGGCCGAGGCGCGTGAACGCTTCGGCGATGTGCGGATCTTCAAATCGCGCTTCACACCGCTCAAGCACACCATGACCGGCATCGAGGAGAAGACCCTGATGAAGATGATCGTGCGCAGCGAGGATGACCGCGTCGTGGGCGTGCACATGCTCGGCCCGGAGGCGGGCGAAATCATCCAGGGTATCGCCATTGCCATGCGCGCCGGCGCCACCAAGGCCTGTTTCGACTCCACGATTGGCATCCATCCGACTGCGGCCGAGGAATTTGTCACCATGCGGGAACCGGTGGCCTGACCCGGGCGCAGTACCGTGAAACGCCGCGTCCTGCTTGGTCTGCCCCTGCTCGCGATCGCCCGGCCGTCACCGGCCGCCGGTGGCATTGCCGTTGCCTGCGCCGCCAACCTGCGGTCGGTGTTTCCACGCCTGGTGCAGGCATGGCTCGACGCAGGCGGTGAACCGGTCAAGATCAGCTACGGCGCCTCGGGCATATTCACCCGCCAGATCCGACAGGGCGCGCCGTTCGCGCTGTTCCTGAGCGCCGATCAACGCTACGCCGAATCACTGGTCGATGCCGGCCTCACCCGCGGCCCGGCCCGGCCCTGGGCTGCCGGCAGCTGCGCGCTGCTCGTCCATAAGCGGGCCGGTCTGTCCGGCGAGGAAGCCGTGGCAACCGCGCTGGCGGATGTCGCCGCCCGGGCGGGCGAGCGCTTCAGCATCGCCAACCCGGAGCATGCACCCTACGGGCAGGCGGCCCGGGACATTCTCGAGCACCAGGGCCTGTGGACCACTGTGGGCGGCGTTGCACTGCACGCGGAGAACGCGGCCCAGGCCACCCGCTACGTTGACGAGGGCCAGGCCCTGGCAGGCATCGTGCCCGGCTCGCTGGCGATGGCATCCCAAGCCCGCGGCAACACGCGCTACTGGCTGCTTCCCGCAGGCTGGCATCGGCCGGTGACACAGACACTGGTGGTGCTGATGGCCGCCCCGCCAACGGCCGATGCCCTGGCCGACTGGCTGCAGGGCCCGGTGGCAGGAGACATCCTCGAGGCATCCGGCTACGCGGCGGTCCCGACCCGGTCCGGGCACTGATGGACTGGCCCGCGCTGGCCCTGTCGCTGCGCCTGGCCGCCTGGACCCTGGTGCTGCTGTTGCCCCTGGCCATCCTCCTCGCACGCCTGCTGGCATGGCACCGTTTCCGCCTGCGCGGCCTGGTACTGACACTGGTCAGCCTGCCGCTGGTCCTGCCACCCACCGTCCTCGGCTTCTACCTGTTGCAGGCCTTCAGCCCGGAAGCCCTGCCGGGCGCGCTGTGGCAACGCGTGTTCGGTCAGTCGCTGGCCTTCAGCTTTCCCGCACTGGTCGTGGCGGCACTGTTGTTCAACCTGCCCTTTGCCGTGCAGCCGGTCCAGCGCGCTTTCGAGCGCATTCCGGCCAATCTGCGCGAGGCGGCCTGGCTTTGCGGCATGAGCCGCTGGCGAACCTTCCTGCGTATCGAACTGCCATTGGCCTGGCCGGGCATCACCACCGCCGCGGTACTCGTGTTCGCGCACACGCTCGGTGAGTTCGGCGTGGTGCTCATGGTCGGGGGCAACATTCCGGAGGACACCCGCACCGTGTCCATCGCCATCTATGACAGCGTGCAGTCCTTCAACGATGAGGCGGCGGCGCTCATGGCGGCGGGCCTGCTGTTGATCGCCTTTGCGGCGCTGGCGCTCATCAATGGCATCGAGGCGCGGGTCGGCCGGCATGAGCGTGACTGACAGGCGGCTGAGTGTTGCCGTCGAGCAGGCCGCACCGGTGCCGCTGGCGGCCAGCTTCGAGTGTGCGGGCGGCGAGCTGCTGGCCCTGGTAGGCCCCTCCGGCAGTGGCAAGACGACGTTGCTGCGGATCATTGCCGGTATCAGTGGCTGCACCAGCGGGCACATCCGCTACGGCGACAGCGTCTGGTTCGACAGCCGCCGCGGGCTGCGTCTGCGACCACAGCAGCGGGCCGTGGCCATGGTCTTCCAGAACTACGCGCTGTTTCCGCACATGAGCGCACAGGCCAATATCGAGGCCGCGCTGGGACACCTGCCGGAGCACCGTCGTGCGGAACGGGCCACCGCCCTGCTCGCCAGCGTCCACCTGGCCGGCCTTCAGGCCCGGTATCCGCACCAGCTCTCCGGAGGCCAGCAACAGCGCGTGGCCCTTGCCCGGGCCCTCGCCCGCGAGCCGGACGTGCTGCTGCTGGACGAGCCTTTCTCCGCCGTGGACCAGGTCACCCGCCGCAAGCTGCAGACCGAACTGGTGCAGTTGCGGCGCACCCTGCCCATGCCCATCATCCTGGTGACTCACGACCTGCTGGAAGCACGGGCGCTGGCCGATCGCATCTGCATTCTCGAACGCGGCCGCACCCTGCAGGCCGGGACGCCGGAGGCGGTGTTGTCACGTCCGGTCAGCCCTGACGTCGCGCGCCTGACCGATCAGCCCAATGTCTTCATGGCCACGCTGACCAGGCCGGCCGGTAACCAGCCGGCCCTGCTCCACTGGCAGCCCGACCTGCAGCTGGAACTGGCCTGCGCCCCGGATGGTCATCCCGATGGTGCGCGGGTCGAGTGGATGATCCCGGCGGACAGCATCATCGTGCACCGGCGCGATCGGCCGTCACGTGGCGAACGCGAGAACCCGGTGGACGCCGTGCTGGTGGACCGCATCCCGCTCGGGGAAATGACCCGCCTGGTGATGGCGGTGGCCTGCGCGCCGGAGCTGGTGCTGACCACCCAGGTACCCACGCATGTGCTGCGCCGGAACGACTACATCCCGGGCGGGCCGATACGGGTGTCGCTGCGGGCCGAGGCCATTCACGTGTTCCCCCCTGCGGCCAGCGCGGACCGGTCGCAGCGCCCTTGAAACCGCGGCGCCGCCGGCCCACGGGTAGCGCGCGTCGATGCCGGCCCGGCGGCGCGCCGGTGCTGCTGCAAGCCGGCGGCGGCATCCGTCGCCGACTACCAACGGAACAGGTCCTGCGCCTGAGGGCTGGCGCGTGAGAACAGAAGCGGGAGACGGGCCCGTTAGTAGCCCGGCGGGTCTCGGTCGATGCGGCGGCAGTGCGCGCCGTGGGTCGGCGACAGGTCGACCCTGGCCGGCCAGGCCTCGGCGCAGGCCGGCTCCGCAATCGGACAACGCGGATGGAAATGGCAGCCGGGCGGCGGGGCGGCCGGCGAAGGCAGATCCCCCTCCACCCGCAGGACCTCGCGCTGGCGACCCCGTTCCGCCGTTGGCACGGCCGACAGCAGCGCCTGGGTGTAGGGATGGCGCGGTGTGTCGAGGATTTCGTTCACCAGGCCGTGCTCGACGATGCGCCCGAGATACATCACCGCGACGGCATCGGCGAGGTATTCCACCACCGCGAGGTTGTGCGTGATGAACAGGTAGGCCAGGCCCCGCTCGCGCTGCAGGCGCCGGAGCAGGTTCAGTATCTGCGCCTGCACCGACACGTCCAGCGCGCTGGTGGGCTCGTCGCAGACGATGAGTTTCGGCTCCACCGCCAGGGCGCGGGCGATGCAGATCCGCTGGCGCTGGCCACCGGAGAACTCGTGCGGATAGCGAAAGCGGTTGTCCGGGTCGATGCCGACCTCGCGCAGCAGTTCGCACACGCGGGCGTCGCGCTCGGCGCGGTTGGCACCCATGCCCTGGGCCACCATCCCCTCGGCGACGATGTCGGCGACACTCATGCGCGGGTTCATCGATGAGTACGGATCCTGGAAGATAAACTGGATATCCGAGCGTTGCCGGCGCATCGCCGCTGCATCCAGGCTGGCGAGATCGGTATCGTCGAACCGGACGCTGCCGCCGGTTGGGCTGAGCAGGCGCACGATCCCCTTGCCGGCCGTGGTCTTGCCGCAGCCGGACTCGCCCACCAGGGCCAGCGTGCGGCCGGGCGCGATGTCCAGGCTCACGCCATCCACGGCATAGACATGCCCGACAACGCGCCGGAACACGCCGCGGGTGATCGGGAAGTGCACCTTCAAATCCCGGACCTGCAGCAATGCCCCCTCGTTCCGATCGACGCTGGTCACGCTGGCCGGTGCCGGTGAGCTCGCCTGCAGGGCCTGCCGGCGCCGCTCCTCGAACCGCGGCTGGTACAGATGGCAGCGGGCCAGCTGCCCCGGCGCCACTTCCACCAGCGCGGGCGGCTCCTCGGCGCACAACTCCCAGGCATGCGGGCAGCGGGACTCGAACCGGCAACCGGCAAAGCGGGTGGTCAGCGGCGGCACGATCCCGGGGATGACGGCCAGTTCCCCGCCGCGCTTGCCGGCAGCGGGCAGGGATTCGAACAGCTTCCGGGAGTAGGGATGGGCCGGGGCGCGGAAGAACCGATCGGCGCTGACCTGCTCGACGATATGGCCGGCGTACATGACCGCCACCTGGTCTGCCATCTGCGCCACGACACCGAGATCATGGGTGATCAGCAACAGCGCCATGCGGGTTTCGCGTTGCAGGCGCTGCAGCAGTTCCAGCACCTGCGCCTGGATGGTGACATCGAGCGCCGTGGTCGGTTCATCGGCGATGAGCAGTTCCGGCTCGCCGGCCAGTGCCATGGCAATCATCACCCGCTGCTTCATGCCGCCGGAGAGCTGATGCGGATACTCCTCCACCCGGCGGCGCGGGTCAGGGATACCCACCAGGTCCAGCAGTTCCACGGCGCGCCGGCCACGGGCCGCGCGCTCGAGGCTGCCATGGCGGCGCAGGACCTCGTCGATCTGGGCACCCACGGACAGCACCGGGTTCAGCGAGCTCTGCGGCTCCTGGAAGATCATCGCCATGCGGCTGCCGCGCACTTCGCGCATGGCCACCTCGCTCAGGCGCAGCAGATCGGTATCGCCCAGCAGCACGCTGCCGGCGGTCAGCTGCGCGCTGGCGGGCAACAGCCGCATGAGCGACAGGGCGGTCATTGACTTGCCGCAGCCGGACTCGCCCAGCAGCACGAAGGTCTCCCCGCGCTTGAGCTGGAAGTCGATGCCATCGACCACGCGTGCACCATCGGCGCCGCCGAACTGCGTGGTCAGGCCGCGCACCGTCAGCAAGGCGTTGTTCAGGGCATGTTCCTCGGGGGCGGAAATCGCGGCCATCGGCGAAGTTTAGGGAAAGCCGCGCGCCGACGCACGCCCGGCCCGCACAGTACCGGCCAGGCGGGCGCCGGCAGCACCTGCCGATCCGCTGGAAGCGACCGGGGTGCACGCACGGCGGACCTGCCGACCCACAGGAGGCGCCGGACATGCGGCGCTCGGCGATGGCGATTTTGCGGCCCGCAACCGTAGCGGCGGCCGGTCAAGTTGGCTAGAATGCCGTCCGTCCCGGGGCCGTAGCTCAGATGGGAGAGCGTCGCGTTCGCAATGCGAAGGTCGGGAGTTCGATCCTCCCCGGCTCCACCAACCCCTCCAGGCGTTTCCGCGCGGCGCACAGCCGCCGCGCCGGTGCGACGCAATTCGCAGCGCGGACGCCGTCACCTTGGTCGGCAAGTCACCGCTCTGCTAGGATTCCCACCAACGCGCTCAGAAATCCGCCCGAGGGTACACCCATGTTCCATGTGAGTCGCCGCATCCTGTGTGTAGACGATCAGCAGGAAATCCTAGACCTCCTGAAGCGCCAACTCGCCGCCTGCGACTGCGACTTCGCCACCAGCGGCGCCGAGGCGCTCAGCCTGCTGCACGAACAGGGCCCCTACGCCGTTGTCATCTCGGACTACACCATGCCGGGGATGAACGGCGCCGAGCTGCTGCGCGAGGTGAAGGCACGCAGCCCCGACACGGTCGGCATCATGCTTACCGCCCACGATGACCTCGAGATCGCCGTGGCCGCGCTGCATGAGGGCAACATCTTTCGCTTCCTGAACAAGCCCTGGAATGGCGCGGCCTTGCTGCAACACGTCGACGCCGCGCTCGAGCAGTACCGGGTGATCGCCACTGAACGGCTGCTGTCCACCGCGCTGACCGACGCCAACCGCAATCTCCAGCGCAAGATCGCCCAGCTCGAGGAACTCAATCAGCTGGTGGAGTACTGGGTGGAGTTCAGCCCGGCGGTCATCTTCAGCCTCAGCGTCGGTGACAAGCAGCAGCTCAAGCCCGGCTATGTCAGCAAGAATTTCTCGCGCCTGACCGGCTACGAGCGCACCGAATTGATCGTGCGACCGGATTTCTGGCGGGAACACATCCATCCCGAGGATACCGATGCGGTTGTGCGCGGCCTGCAGCAATTCATCGAAGGCACGGAGAACACGCACTCGGCGGAGTACCGCTTCCGTCACCACGACGGCGGCTACCGCTGGATCCTGGAGTCCTGCCGGGCCGTGCGCGGCAGCGATGGCAGTGCCCTGGAACTGGTCGGCGCGTGGATGGACATCACCGAGAGCCGCCAGGTCGCTGCCTGAGCCCGCCCCGATGCTTCAGCCGGGAGTCAGATCAGGCCGGCCAGCCGCCGACTCGTAGCAGCCAGCCGCTTTATCAGCAGCGCCTGGAAAACCCGGGCAAGGCGCATCTGCAGAGGCAGCGAAGCCCAGTTGCGCAAGGGCTCCTCGATGACCATGAATGAAACCGGCCCGCGGGCCACGACGCTTGCGCTGCGCTTGGTATCGGTCAGATAGGCCATTTCCCCGAAACAGTCGCCCTCGCCCAGCACCGCGATTTCACGGCCGCTGCGCGTCACCGACACATCACCGCTGACGATGATGTACACGCCATCATTGGCGGCGGCTTCCTCGACGATGGTGGTATCGGCTGCCACCGCACGCCAGCGACTCGCCGCCACCACTTCGTTTATCTCGGCATCGGAAAAGCCCTCGAAGATTCCCAGGCCGCGGGCAAGCTCGAGTTTCTGCGCATCGTCGAGATCCAGCAGCGGGTTGTCGAGATCGGCAAGCACCGCTTCCAGGGCTTCGGCAACGGCGGCCCCGGACTCCCAGCGCCGGTTCGGCTTCTTTTCCAGGCAGCGCCGGATCACCTGCCACAGGGATTGCGGGACCTCCGGGCGCAGTTCCGCCAGCGGCCGCGGATCCTTGTTGAGCACGTTGTTGATCAGTCCGGAGATCCCCTTCGCCGAGAACGGCGTCTCCCCGGCGACCATCTCGTACATCACCACGCCGAGTGAAAACAGGTCGGACTGAAAGGTGATGGGGCCGTCGGCGGCCTGCTCCGGTGACATGTACAAGGGCGAACCGAACCAGCCCATGAGCTGCGTCTGGTCCGGCCGCGTGCGCTGCGCGATGCCGAAGTCCACCAGCTTCACGACACCCTTGCGCGTGAGCATGATGTTTGCGGGCTTGACGTCGCGATGCGTGACATGGTGCTTGTGGGCGTAATCCAGGGCCAGGGCGGCCTGGCGCATGTAGTCCACCGCGGTTGCCAGGGGCAACAGGGTTTCGGGTTTGCAGAAGCTCTTGAGCGTGTCGGCTTCGTCGACGAATTCCATGACGATGTAAGGCTGGCCGTCGGCCTCCCCGGCATCGTAGACGCGCAGGATGTTGGGGTGATCGAGGGATCCCGCCGCCTTGGCCTCGTTGAAGAACATGCGCCGCGCGGTCGGCGACATGCCACCGTCGTCGAGATCCCCCTCCTGCGTGCTGATCTTGATGGCCACCTTGCGGTCGACGAAGGGATCATGGCCGATGTACACCACCCCCATCGCCCCGCGCCCGGCGACGCCGGTGATGTCGTACTTGCCAATCTTGGCGGGCAACTGCTCAGTCATGGACCAGGCTCTCCAGGGCACTGACACCACCGGCGAGGCGACCCTGCATCCAGCTCACCCCGATATCGGCCAGCCGGTCACGGGCGTCGGCGGAATCCACCCCTGCGGCGATGGTCTGCTTGCCGGTCAGGCGGGCGATTTCATGAATTGATTTCACCAGCGCGAAATCCGGTCCACCGGCGGCCAGGTCGGCCACGAACACCGGGTCGATCTTGATGAAATCCACCGGCAGACGGTTGAGGTAGCCCTGGCTGGTGTCGGCGCCACCGAAGCGATCGAGCACGAACCGGCAACCGAATTCACGCAGGGTCCGCACCAGTCGTTCAACCGCATCGAGGTTGGCCACGGCCGCGGCCTCGGCAATCTCGAAACACACGCGTCCGGGCGGAACCATCGTTTCGGTCAGCTGGCCGAGGATGTAATCCATGAGCCCGGCGTCGGCAAGCGAGTGGCGAGACAGGTTCACGGCCAGCCCGCCCAGCGCACCGGCCGGTCGCGGGTAGCGTGCCAGCCATTGCAGGGCCCTTGCGATGACCAGACGATCAAGGGCGCACATCGACTCCGCCATGTCATGCGCGGTGCCGAAATCCTCGGGCAGCAGGTTAAGGCGGTCGTCCACGGTTGCCACAGGCCCCACCTCGGTGAACGCCGGCTTGTCGCTGTCCGCCGTCACCGCGATCACCCGCTGGCACCCCAGGTCCAGCCTGTTGTCGTCCAGCGCCGCGCGCAGCCACGACTCCCAGTCGTAAGCCGGCACGGCGGCCGCGGCGGCGACCTCACCGGCCAGCTGCACACGATCACCGCCGGCGGACTGTGCCTCGAGCACGGCCTGCTCGACCCGCGCCATCGCCTGCTCGGCGCCGTCGATGTCACCCGCAAGCGCGAGCACGCCCAGGGAAGCGGCCAGCGGATAGGCCTGCTCGCGAAAGCGGACCTTCACCTTGCGAACCAGGGTCAGCAACTGCCCGGCGCGCTCTTCGGCAAGCGCGGCCGACAGCCCCCGCGCCAGCAGCGCGAAATCCATGTCATCGGCGCGCCCGAGCAGGAAATCCTCGCCCTCCATGCTCTGGCTCACCAGCCCCGCGACCTTGCGAACCAGCGCGTCGCGCACCGGGTCGCCACCGGCGGCGATCAATTCCCGCACGCCTTCCAGGCGGATCAGCACAAGCGCATCGGTTGCCTGGTCACCGCCGGCGGCAACGACGCTGCGCTGCAGTTCCCGGACGAATTTCTTGCGATTGACCAGCCCGGTTACCGGGTCGTGCAGGGCCTTGCGGCCGACCTTGTCGTGGATGCGGTACAGGGTGGAGAAAATCGCCCGGTCCATCACCGGAAGCTCGCTGCGCGCAAGGATGCGGACCGTGCCGCGGCGCAGCTGCATGCCGAGTTCCTGCAGGGTCATGCCGGCCACCCGCTCGCCTCGGGCGTTCACGAACACGAACTGCCCGTGGTTCTCCCCCACCCAGGCCAGAACGACACGGAGCGCCTGCTGGTTGGCACGGCGCAGCTGCACCGGATCGCCGATGCTGAGCCCGCGTGCGCGATCCAGCCATACCTTCCATTCCGGCGAGACCTGCTTGTCGCCGGCCTCATGCCCCTTGCCACCGCGCAAGGCACGGTCGGCCTTGTCTTTCTTCTCGCAGTCCTGCACCAGTGCCCGGACCCGCTCGCGAAACTGGCGCGAGCGTTCCTCGGTCAGATCGTCGAGCTCCTGCAACACCCGCTCGAGCAGGGCCGGATCACCGTCGAAGTTGCGCAGCTCCTCGATGAGCGCTTCCAGACGCTCGCGCAAGGGGCCGTCTTCCTCGGAGCCGGTTGCCTCGAGATCGAGCTCGGCCAGGCGGTTCACGATACGGCGCCCTGGGTGGGCCGGATCCTCCAGGAAACCCTGGTCCAGGACGGCGAGCTTGTGCAGCATTCCGCGAAGGCGCTGCATCATCGGCCGGATTGCAGCCGGCACGAGCTCATCGCCGCGGATGGCATCCGTGACTCCGCTGGCGAGCGCCAGGGCATCGGCCTGCCGGGGCGCGACCCGCGCCTCGCCGTCACGCGAGTGCAGTACTGTACGCAGGCGTTGCTCGAAGGACGTGGACTCGGTCTCGCCCCCCCAGGGGCCCGCATCCTCGGCTTCCAGGCTCTGGATGGCGCTGACCAGGTCGGTGTTGCTGAACAGCGGCCCGGCAGCCTGGCCTGCCGCATTGACCGGGGCGACCGGCAGACCGGTGAGCGTCTCCCCCAGCGCGCGCTGGAGATCGAGCAGGGTGCGGGCAGCCTGGTACTGTCCGGATGCAGGCAGCGGGCCAGCGGCAACCGGGCCGCCCGTGGCGCCGGGGTCGGCATTCACCGCGGGCCCCTGGCCGGCCCGCGCCGGGCCGGGCGCGGGCGACATTGACGGCCCGGCCGCGGGCAGTTGCGTGCCTGCGCTGGCGCCCATGGCTGGCGTGCCCGCCGGCGGCGATACGGGCGCCGCGTCCGCAGCGCCACTGCCCGATCCGGGCGCCTGGGTCTCGGGCGCAGGTGCAGCCGTGGCGCCCGGATCAGGTGAGGCTTGCTCTTCGACCTTCTCGTCAATCGGGCGCAGCGACGCCTCCGGGCGCCGGGGACGGGACACGGGGGGCGGCTTCACCGGCGCCGCCGCGGCCGCTTCGACGCCGGCCTCGTCAAGACAGGACTCGAGTTCGGCGTACCAGGCCCCCAGGGCCGGCATGGTCAGCTCGTCAACGATGTCGTACAGCAGGCGCACATGACCAATCGGCAATTCCAGGGGATGAATCGCGTCGGCAATGATGCGGCAGACGCTGCCCGGGGCCACCGGGTTGTTACTGCGGTCCAGGCCGGCATCGGTGAGCTTCGCCAGGCGGCTTTCCAGGCGCCAGAGCTGCTCCTTGTAGCGCGGCTCGCTCTTGCTGACGATGTTGCCGATGATCAGCAACTCCTCGAACTCGTCCTTCTCGAGCAGGGACAGGCCGCCGCCCTCGCTGTGTTCCACCATGTCGACTTCACCGCCGAGATTGTCAAGGTAGGTGCGCATGGTGGTACGCATGCCGTCGCCGAGCTCGGCGGCGCGCTTCTTGAGCATATTCATGGAGTCGAAATAGCCGCGTTGCTCGACATCGTTGGAGGCATCGCGGGCCTGCAGGAACAGTCCTTCATCGGCCCGCTTGAGGAAGCGGTCGACGATGGCGGAGAAATGACGCAGGCTGATGTCGGCCACCCGGGCGCGCAGCTCGGCCGCGTTGGCGAGGCCGCCGGCACCGGCCGGTCGTGGTGCGGCCTGCGCCAGCTTGTCGAGACTGGCCAGGGCCTCCAGGTCGACAGCGTCCGGGAAGGCGCAGCCGATGCCCGCCTCCAGCACCCGGGCCACCGTTGCTCCCAGCTGCAGCGTGCCTCCGCCGGGCACGCTGACCTCGACCTCGACACTGTCGCCGGCCTGCAGCGGCAACTCGACACCACCCTCATCGGGCCAGCTCAGGAACATGCCGCCGCGACAGAAATCCCGCACCCGGCACGCGATGCCACCGCGGCCGCGCCAGGCAAGCCTGGCGTCCAGGTACAGTGCCCGCCGGACGTGCCGGCGCTGCTCGATTCCGCTTCGACTGGCCATCAAACCGTGTTCCCTGACCGCTTCCGCCCCGGCTTGCTCGAAGGTAGCCGCGCTGAACAACTCGATTGTCCCCTGCAGCGCGGGCCACCACGGGTGGTGCCTGCACCGGGATCTTGCAGGCAATATAATGAAATTTCACCCAACAAGCGATTTTTACATTGCAAAATCAGGACTCTAAGTGATCAAGCTCAGGTCTGGCCGAATTCGTTGACGGGGCTGGGCGCTTTGCTAGTATCGCACTCCTGCACTCCCGCCCTGGTAGCTCAGCCGGATAGAGCGACGGCCTCCTAAGCCGTAGGTCAGAGGTTCGAATCCTCTCCAGGGCACCATCTCCGGCCTGCAGCCACGCCGTCGCCAGCGGAAATTGATGCGGCCGTTCCCTGCCTGCGGGCCGGCCCGTCGCCCTTGGCCACGCGCAGGGGTATGTGCTCCAGGCGTGAACACGGCGGGCGGCAGCGTCGCGACCGATGTGCGGGGCAACCGCCCCGGCCCTGCCCGATGCCATGGCGACCGGCCGATGGCCGGGCGGCCGACGCCACCTAGAGTTCCTGTTGCGAGACTTTCTGGGTGGTCACCGACAGCCGGTGGATGAGCGTGCGCAGGAATACCTTGAGAAAGCGCACCTGGCAGTTGAGCGACACCTGGTTGATGACGGTGGAGTTGAGTTTCATGATGGACGTGTCGCCCTTGGCGACAATGGTGGCCGTGCGCGTGGTCTTGGCGAGATAGCCCATCTCGCCGAAGCAGTCGCCCGTGACCAGCGTGCGCAGGTCCCGCGTGCCCTTGACCACCCGCACCGCGCCGGAGGCGATGATGTAGAACGCATCGTCGAGTTCGCCCTCGCGAATGATGTCATCGCCATCGCGATAGTCCTGCCAGGTGCCGGCACGCACGATTTCCCAGACCTCGGCATCGGGAAAGCCCTGGAAGAACTCCAGCTTCTTCACAGCATTGAAGCGTTCCTCGGCCGACAGCTCCTCGCGGGGCTGGTCGAGATGGTCGAAGGCACGGCTGAGGTCCGTGGCGAAATCCAGGCCCATCGCGTAACGGTCATCGCACTTCTTGGCGATGGCCCGGCGAATGATCGGCTCGAGATTGTCCGGCAGGTCCGAGCGGACATCGCGCATCGGCGCCGGCTCCTCGTGCAGGATCTTCTGTACCAGGCGGGAGAAGTTCTCGGCCTGGAACGGGTGCTTGCCGGTGAGCAACTCGTACATGATGACGCCCAGCGAGAACAGGTCCGTCTGGTTGTTGAGCATGTCTTCGCTGATCTGCTCGGGAGACATGTAGCGCGGCGAGCCGACCATGCCCATCGGCAGGGTCTCTGTTGAATCGAGCTTGTTGATGTAGGCGATGCTGAAATCGCCGATTTTCACATCCTGGGACTCGGTTATGAGGATATTGGTGGGCTTGATATCCCGGTGGATGACGCCCTCGCGATGCGCGTAGTCCAGTGCCTTGGCGCACTTGAACAGTATCTCGACGACTTTCTCCACCGGCAACAGGTTGTCCGCACGACAGAAGTCCTTCAACGTCCGACCGCCACGCACGAGTTCCATGACGATATAGCAGGTTTCCCCGTCGACGCCGGCATCGTGGATGCTGATGATATTGGGGTGAGTGAGCTTGCCGGCGGTGTGCGCCTCGTTGAAGAACATCCTGCGGAACTGGGCACCGGACTCATCGTCCTCCAGCGATTCGGCGTGCGCCACCTTGATGGCGACCGGCCGGTCGATGTAGGGATCATGGCCGAGGAAGACCGTGCCCATGCTGCCACGATCAATTTCTTCGATGACTTCGTACTTGCCGAGTTTCTCGGGCCTGGGTTCGGTCATTGTCCTGCCGTCCTGCGGCCTGCTCCGGTGGCGAACTGTGGACGCCCGCTTCAGGCGGAACCGGCTTCAGCCGGGCTGACCTGCATGTCGCGGCGTGAGCGTGGAATGGTAATGCAAATCCCCCCGCGGGAGTAGCAAGCGAAGCGCCGCCGCTGGCGCGGCCCGGCTGCTGTGAGATAATCCCTGCCATGGCGAGGAACGAGGAACGTGTGCGCCGCGCCTGGCGCACGCTCGAGCGGCATGCCGACCGGCTGGGTGACACCAGCCTGCGGGCGTTGTTTGAAATCGACGCCGCGCGCTTCGAAAGTCACAGCCTGGCGGTGCCCGGCCTGTTGCTCGATTATTCCAAGCAACTGGTGGATGCCGGGGTCATGGAGGCGCTGCTGGAACTCGCGGACGCCGCTGATCTGCCGGGCTGGCGGGCCGCCATGTTCCAGGGCGAGGCCATCAACAGCTCCGAGGGCCGCGCGGTTCTGCATACCGCGCTGCGGGCGCCGGCCAGAACGACGCCGGACCGCGCCGGGGCGATAGCAGCCATCCACGGCCGCATGGCCGCTTTCAGCGACGACCTGCAGGCCGGCTGCCTGCACGGCGCCACCGGCAAAGCCCTCACCGACGTGGTGATGATTGGCATCGGCGGCTCGCACCTGGGCCCGGAGCTGGCGTGCAGGGCCCTGGCCGACAGCGCCGGCGCCGGTGTCAACCTACACTTCATCGCCAATCTCGACCCGCGGGCCGCGGCTTCGGTGCTGGCAGGCCTGAGCGCCGAATGCACCTTCGTGCTCGTGGCCTCCAAGTCATTCACCACCCTGGAAACCGACATGAACGCCCGCAACGCCCGCCAGTGGCTGCAGGCAGGCCTGCCGGCCGGCGCCGACGGCAGTGCCCACCTGGGTGCCATCACGGCCAACCCGGAGCGGGCCCGGGACTTCGGCGTGCGAGCGGAGTACATCTTCGATTTCTGGGACTGGGTTGGCGGGCGCTATTCCCTGTGGTCGGCCATCGGCCTGCCAGTCGCGGCCGCGGCGGGAATGCACACCTTCGAGGCGCTGCTGGCCGGGGCAGCCGCGATGGACGAGCACTTCCTGGCGGCCGCGCCGGAGGCGAACCTGCCCCTGATGCTGGGCCTGCTCGGCATCTGGAACAGCAATTTCCTCGGCTGCGAGACACATGCCGTGGTGCCTTACGACGAACGCCTGCGCCTGTTGCCGGAGTACCTCCAGCAACTGGACATGGAAAGCAACGGCAAGCGCGTCCAGCGCGACGGCCGGCCGGTGGCCTGGCATACCGCCCCGATCCTGTGGGGCGGGATCGGCACCAATGTCCAGCATGCCTTCTTCCAGCTGTTACATCAGGGCACGCGCGACGTGACGCTGGATTTCCTGCTGTGCCTGGACCCGCCTGCCGGGACCGGCGAGGCGCACCGGGCGCTGCTGGCCAACGGGCTGGCGCAGTCGCGCGCACTGATGTGGGGCAAAACGGCCGAGGAAGTGCGCGCCACGCTGGGAGCGGATGCGCCCGAGGCCCTGGTGGCCCAGCGCAGCTTCCAGGGCGGCACGACCAGCAACACCCTGCTGCTGGATCGCCTGGACGCCCACACGCTGGGCGCGCTGCTTGCCCTGTACGAGCACAAGGTCTTCGTCCAGGGCATCATCTGGAACATCAATTCCTTCGACCAGTGGGGCGTGGAACTGGGCAAGGTGATGGCCGACGAAATCGACCGCCGCATCAACGACGGTGTTGACGATGCAAGCCTCGACAGCTCCACCCGCGGCCTGATTGCACACTGCCGGCGGGGCGACTGAGCCCGGCTCACACGCGCACGGCCATCTCGGTTGTCAGGCTGAGCCGCTCGATCAGCACCCGCAGGAACACCTTGCAGAACCTCAGCTGGCAGTCTTTCGATACCTGTTCGATCAGCGTTGAATTGACCTTCATCAGCGACACGCGGCCCGTGGCCACGATGGAAGCGGTCCGCTTGATCTTGTTCAGATAGCCCATCTCGCCGAAGCAGGCACCGCGCTCCAGCTCGCCGATAACGGTGCTGCCCTTGCGGACCTCCACGCGTCCCTCGGTGAGGATGAAGAAGGAATCCTCGATATCGCCCTCGGCGATGATGTCCTCACCATCGCTGAATTCCTGCCATACGCTGGCGCGGATGATCTCCCAGATTTCCGAATCCGGAAAACCCTGGAAGAAATCCAGTTGCTTGACGTTGTTGAATTTCTCGCGGATGGAGATGTCTTCCTGCGGCCGTTCGAGATGGCTGAACGCCGTGCTCAGATCGGAGGCGAGGTCCAGGCCCATCCGGTAGCGGTGGGCCGGATCCTTGGCCAGCGCCTTGCCGATGATCTTCTCGAGCACCGGCGGGGTATCGGCACGAAAATCCTGCATGGGCGTGGGTTCTTCGTTGATGATGCGGTGGATGAGCCTGGAGAAGCTCTCCCCGCCGAAGGGATGCTTGCCGGTGAGCAGTTCGTAGGCAACGATGCCGAGCGAGAAGAGATCGGTCTGGCTGGTGATGTAGTCTTCCTGTACCTGCTCGGGCGACATGTATCGCGGCGAACCGACAAAGCCCATCGGCATGGTCTGGGTGGTATCGGTACGGTTGATGTGGGCAATGCTGAAATCTGCGATCTTCACGTCCATGTCTTCGGTGACAAGGATGTTGGACGGCTTGATATCCCGGTGAATCACCCCCTGGCGGTGGGCGTAATCAAGGGCCTTGGCACAACGGAACACGATTTCCACCACCTTGCGGATGGGCAGCAGGGTATCCTGACGGGTATAGCTGCGCAGGGTGTCGCCACCGGGCACAAGCTCCATCACGATGTAGCAGATATCCCCTTCAACGCCGGCATCGAACACGTCCAGGATGTTCGGATGCCGCAGCATCCCGGCCGTGTGCGCCTCGTTGAAGAACATCTTGCGGTAGCGATCGCCGGATTCGCGATCCTTGAGTGAATCGGCCAGCGCGACCTTCAGGGCGACCGGCCGGTCGATATAGGGATCATGCCCGTGGTAGACAATCCCCATACTGCCCCGCGCGATTTCCTCCCTGACCTCGTACTTGCCTAGCCGTTCCGGAATTGCTGGAGCCATGCCTGTGCCGATCCCCGTGGGCCGCGGTGGTCGGGTCGGCGTCATGCATCGGCACGACAGCAACCGGACCCTGCCTATCCTGCGGATATTAACGGAGAATATCGGTTGTTACGAGGAAGGACGCCGCGTCCGGTGAACGCGGCCACGGTATGGTCATCCGCGTCGGCAACCCGCCCGCTGACGGGAGCGGCACGCCCGGAGAACGACCGGCTCAGTCGCTGCCGCGGCGGCGGCCCTGGCCAGTGTCGGGCCAGTCGTAGGCGACCTCGAGCGCGCGCCCTCCGTCGGAGTAGGCCACGTCCCGGCACAACGAGCGCATCACCGCGATACCGCGTCCATGCATGCGGGTATCATCGCGGGGCCCCGACATCAACGCCTCATGATCGAAGCCGGCACCATTGTGGCGGACCCGCATGAACAGTGTGCCGCCATCCTCGCGGATACGGTTTTCCACCTCGATGGCCAGGCTGGCATCGGCCAGCGACGCCAGCCGCTGCTCACGACGGGCATAGTAATCAGCGAAGCCCTCGGCCGAGTGCTTCAATGTCGAGTCCAGCCCCAGAAGACCATGTTCGAGCGCATTGGAATAGGCCTCGGCCAGCACTGTGTACAGACGCGGCCGATAGGTGTCCAGGCCCTGCAGGTCGACGACCGTCTGCATCAACAACGGCAGCGGGTCGGTCGTGCGTAGTGCGGCTTCTTCCAGTTCCAGGCTGATCTTCCAGTTGGCTGGCTCACGATGCACCACGGTTCGCATCTCCGCGTCCGCATCGGCATCCTCCAGCACCGGGTCGACCCGGACCTCCAGCAGGGTGATGTCATCCATCAACGCCATGCCGCCCAGAAAGCGGTTGAGCGCTTCCCTGATAGCGCCCACCCGCGGCCCGGGGGCTTCGGCGATGACTGCCTCGAGTCGGGACTGGCCGAACATCTGCCCGTCGGCGGCGCAGGCTTCCACCAGGCCGTCCGAGTAAAGGTAGATGCGCTCGGCCTCCTCCACCCGCAGCAGTTCAGGCGACGCCTCGAACTCACCCCGGGGCAATACACCCAGTGGCAGGCTGGTCGAGACCACGCGATGACGGACCTCGCGGGCATGATCCACGAGCAGCACATCGGGCATACCCGCATTGAGAACCGCCAGTTGCCCCTGGGCGCTGTCCAGTTCGATGAAGGCCGCGGCCATGAACCGCCCCGTTGGCAATACCTGGCGCAGCTTGGCGTTGATCTCCTGGGCCATCTCCAGGATGGAGAAACCCTTTTTGGCCATGGTGAAGAAGATGTCGTACACCGTCATCGCGCCGATGGCCGCCGGCAGGCCATGGCCGGTGGAATCACCCACCAGAAAAATCTGACCGCCGGTGGGCTTCTGCGCCGCCAGCATGATGTCACCGTTGAGCAGGTCCACGGACTCGAACATCGAATCCACGTTGCTCGCGGTCAGCGCCGCCGGGCGCTTCAGGCGTTCGAAGATACGCTGGGCCATGGCAAAGTCTTCATGGACCCGCGCCTCGTGCTCGGCAAGCCGGTCACGCTGGCGCTGCATGGTGTCGTACATCTGCTTGGTTCGAAGTGCAGCCCTCGCCTTGGCCTCAAGCACCTGCGGGTTCACCGGCTTGGCCAGGAAGTCATCGCCGCCGGCACCCAGGCAGCGGGTCAGCACCTCGTCATCATCCAGCGCGGTCAGGAAGATGACCGGCGTGCTGGCGCGCAGCTGCTTGATGCGCCGGGTGGCCTCGTAGCCATCCACCACAGGCATCATCACGTCCATGAACACGATATCGGGCCAGGCATCGGCGAACAGATCCACGGCCTGCTCCCCGGAGTCCGCCTCCATCACGGACCAGCCAAGGCGGCGAAGCAGCCCGGCCAGGACGATGCGGTTGGTGCGATCGTCATCGACGACCAGGGCCAGGATCACGCTGGCCGGATCAAGTGCGCCGGCTGGTTCTTCGACGAAAGGGGTTACCGCTGCCACTGCCTGTCTCCGGCCGACATCCGCTCAGGAAATCGTCATCAGCTTGTCAAAGTTCGCGATGGTGAGGATGTCCCGCACACTGCGGCCGACGTTCTTGATGCGAATAGCCTCCTTGCGGTTGCCAGTGAACTCGCGCAGTTGCAGCAGCATGCCCAGCGCCGAGCTGTCCATGTACTCGGTGTTACGCATGTCCAGGACGAAACGCTGACAGCCGTTGCCCGTCTTCTCGTAGGCGTTGCGAAGGTCGCTGTGCCATTTGAAGTCGAAGCGCTCGGGCGTGACGATGAGCATCTCCTGGCCATCTTTGGAGACTGTTGCATTGAGTTCCATACCTGGTTTCTCCGGGAACAGGGCTGTATTCAGAAAAGTTCGATGTCGCCGGAATCCATGGATTCCTGGTCGGCCGCCTTGTGGATGCTCTGCGCAGGCGCGTTGCTGGTGAAGCTCTGGACAGTGGTACGCAGGCGCCCCGCGGCAGCAGCAGCGTCCTCCCCACCGCCGCTCACGCGCAAAGCGACGAGGTCGGCGTTCAGCCCGTCGATGAAGTGCTCGATGTACTCGACCTTGGCCTCGGCATGCTCGGCAATCTGGCGGACGATGTCCTCGAACTGCAGGGCCCGCACCGCCTCGCCCGTCAGCACACCGATCTGGTCGGTACACCCGGATACATGGGTCAGGCTCTCCGAGAGCACGTCGTTCATCTTCTCAAGGTCGACCATCATCCGGTCGATCTGGCCCTTGCCGGAGATGGCAACATTCATGTCGGTACTGGCCGATGCGCCGACCAGTTCACGGGCACCCTGGATCATCGCCTGCGCGCGCTCGATCTGGACCCGGATCTGCTCGTTGAACTGGTTCGAATACTCGGACAGATTGCGTACCTCGTCAGCTACAACCGCGAAGCCCCGCCCGGCCTCACCGGCCCGTGCCGCCTCGATGGCGGCGTTCAGGGCCAGCAGGTTGGTCTGGTCGGCGATGCTCTTGACGTCGGCGAGCAGCTTGAAGATGTTGTTCATCTGATCGCTGATTTCATCGATCATGTTGACCGTGTCCATGCTGTGCTTGCTGTTGTTCACCACCAGCGAAACAAAGTGCTCCAGCAGGGCCGAGGTCTTGCTGACAAACGAGGAGATGTCCAGGTTTTCCGATGTCGCCTGGGATCCCCCGACCGTGCCGGCCTCGTCGGCAATGGCCTCGATGGTATTGTCGTCGTAGGCGGAACCGAGTGCGCCAAAGGCACTGGACAGCGAGCGGTTCTGCTCGGAGGCCTTCTCGTTCAGCCCCATGAAGCTGGTATTGAGGTTCTGCACGCTCTGGCTGATGAGCGTACGCACCTGCGCTATCTCGGCGCGCAGGGAATCCATGCCGCCGCGGATCGAATCCGCTGCCTCGATGACCAGCGCGGTTACCTCCTCCTGGTCCACCGTAGCGGATACCTCGGCCGACGGCCCTGGCGGCAGCTCCCGCGCCCCGGCAAGCCGGGTCAGCAACCAGACGCCGCTCCAGCCCAGACCGAAAGCGGCCTGGAACCAGCCCGGCAGGCCGGCCAGGGCTGCTGCGGCCAGCGACAATCCCGCCGTCACCGGCAGGGCAATCTCCCGCGCGCCTGAGCGGTTCTCGCTCGATTCCATATCTGCTTCCGCCATGAGCCCGTGTTGAGTCTGTTCATCGGAATTCGAGGGCAAAACTTGAACTGTCATGGCGTCAGCCCCGCTCGCGAACCAGGCGCAGCACTTCGGTCGTCACCTTCTGCAACGGCAGAATCTGCGCGGCAGCGCCCCGCTTGACCGCCTCGCCGGGCATTCCCCAGACAACACTGGTCGCCTCGTCCTGGGCAATGGTTCGCGCGCCAGCCTCCAGCATCTCCAGCAACCCCTGGGCGCCGTCGTCACCCATGCCGGTGAGGATGACGCCGATGGCGTTGCTGCCGGCAGTCTGCGCCACCGAGCGGAACAGTACGTCCACCGAGGGCCGGTGGCGGTTGACCGGCGGGCCGTCATTGAGACGGCAAACGAAACGCGCACCGGTGCGCTCCACACTCAGGTGCCGGTTGCCGGGCGCAATGAAAACATGCCCGGGCAGAATCTGCTGGCCATCCTGGGCCTCGCAGACGTGCATGGGCGAAATGGTGTTCATGCGGTTGGCGAAGGTGGTGCTGAAGGTCTCGGGAATATGCTGGGTGATGACGGTTCCGGGTGAATCCGCGGGCATCGCCTCGAGGCATTCGCGAATGGCCTCGGTGCCGCCGGTGGAGGCGCCGATGGCAATGATGGTATCGGTGGTCTTGAAGCCGATTTTCAGGGGCTCGCGTCGCTTGATGACGGCATCAACACCATACTTCTGCTCGACGTCACGGTAGGCGCCTGCATCGCGCGGGGTAACCACACGCGCCTGCACCCGCGCCCTTGCGGCGATCTTGACCTTGCGGCACACCTCCTCGGCATACTCGCGCAGGCCGTGGGCAATATCGATTTTAGGCTTGGTGACGAAATCCACGGCACCCATCGCCAGAGCATCCAGGGTTACCCCGGCACCGCTCTCCGTCAGCGATGACACCATGACCACCGGCATCGGTCGCAAGCGCATCACGTTACTGAGGAAAGTGATGCCGTCCATGCGTGGCATCTCCACGTCAAGGGTCATCACATCCGGCTGCAGCTGCTTGATTTTCTCCCGGGCGATATGCGGATCCTGTGCCGCACCGACCACCTCCAGATCCGGGTCCGAGCTCAGGATCTCCGTGAGAACCTGGCGTACCAGGGCCGAATCGTCGACGATGAGGACGCGGATTGGCACACGACCACCCGCGCCTGAAGGCTGTTTTTCTTCTGCTAGCATCAGAACAACTCCACCTCGCCACTGACGGGCGTTTGTTGCAACTGCTGTTGATAGGCCGTCTCGCGCTGGATTACCGTATCGTTGTGCACCTGGCGCAACTTGCGGACCCGGACGCGACCGGTATCGGGAAAGTAGTAGACCTTGCGGGGGTAGATGTCCCCGACCTCCTCGCCGGCAACCCTGAACCCCTCCGCCTCCAGGAATGCCCGGGCGAAAGCGATGTTCTTGGCGCCGATATCGGAACTGTGGCGGAGCACGCGCCCGCCGCCGACCAGCTTTATTTCCAGGTGGGTACGCCGGCCGCCGCATTTGAGAACGTCGTTGATGAGCTGCTCCATCGCGTAGGTGCCATAGCGGGTCGAATCACTGCCGCCACTGGCCATGTCGCCCGGGGTGTAATCGACGCCGGCCTCCGGCAACATGAAATGATTCATGCCGCCCACGCCGATCCCCGGATCGCGGATACACGCGGACACGCAGGAACCGAGCACCGTGACAATGGTTTCACCGAACCGTGTGACGTAGTACTCGCCGGGGAGAATTTTTGCAGCGAAGACCTGATGCACCGGATCCCAGTAGCGGTTGATGTGCTCCATACCCGCTTCAACGGGTGGCAGCTGGTGCACCTGGCCGTTGCGGGTGATTTCACCGTTTGCGGCCATCAGTTGATTCGCTTGTAGATGGTCCGGCCGATCAGTTCGAAGCGGTCCGACACCTTGAACAGGTTCTCGGAGTGGCCTATGAACAGATTGCCCTCCGGGCCAAGCAGATTGGCGTAGCGGTCAAACAGCACCCGCTGGGTTTCCTTGTCGAAGTAGATGACGACATTGCGGCAGAAGATCACATCGAACGGCCCGCGGATCGGCCATTCCTGCATGAGATTCAGCTGCCGGAAGCTGATCAGGGCCTGCAGGGCCGGATCCACCCGCACCAGACCGGTCTGCTCACCCTTGCCCTGTTTGAACCAGCGTGACTGGAGCTTCTTGTCCAGGCCCTCGATTCTTTCATAGGCATAGATGCCCGCCCGGCCGGTAGCCACGACATCGGAATCGATATCGGTGGCGAGAATGCGTATATCCCAGTCACGCAGATGGCCAAGCTTCTCGAGCACCGTAATGGCGATGCTGTAAGGCTCCTCGCCGGTGGAACAACCGGCCGACCAGATCCGTATCCTCCGCGATGCCTGGTTCTTCTCGACCAGCCGGGGCAGCACCTCGTCGCCAAGGTAGGTGAAATGGTGCCCCTCACGGAAAAACGACGTCAGGTTGGTGGTAACCGCATTGACGAAGTTGACCAGCTCCTCGTCATCGGTATTGCTCTCCAGCATCGAGCAATAGGCATCGAAGCCACGCATGCCCAGCTTGCGAAGGCGCCTGGAAATCCGGCTGTAGACCAGCTCGCGCTTGGCATCCGAGAGGTGAATCCCCGTGTGCTTGCTGACCAGTGTACGCAGGGTGTTGAAATGCTTGTCGTTGAACTCGAATTCTCGTTGCGCTGCCATGCACGTTGTCCGTCATTGGGCGACGAAATCCCGTCGCGGTTGCTGCCCGTTTATTCCATCGGACCCCGTAATTTCCCGGCATCGAAGCGCCGGCCGCCCGCACGCGTGCTCAGGCGAGTTCCAGGACCTCTGCCAGCCCCAGTAGTCGCGCTGCATCACGCAGGCTGTCACTGACCTCGCCCCAGACCACGCGGCGATTGCGCCGCGGGGCCTCGAACCAGAAGGCTGCAAGGAGCTGCATGATGGCGGTATCCACACTGCCAAGTTCCGCCGCCTGCACTGTTATGGTCTCGCTGCTGTCCAGCAAGCGGCTCATCCGCTCACCGAGTTCCGCCGCGTCACCGATCCCAAGATTGGAGCTCAGTTCCAGCGTGTCCTGTTGCTCTGCTGACATTGCTTGTGTCTCCCGCTCGCGCTGCCGTCACCCGATGACCGGGGGCACCCAGCGGTGCCCCCGGTGATTTCACCTGGAAGCGGTGCTCAGAACTCTTCCCACTCGTCCTCGCCACCACCCGCAGCGGCCCGCCGGGGCGCCTGTGCGGCAGCCGCAGGCTTCTTCTGCGCAGCGCCGCCTTCCGACCATGGCCGGTCCGCGCCGCGACGCTCAGCCACCGGTGCAGAGGCACCGGCCTGGTTTCCTGCTGGCACCTTGAAGAAGTCCATCAGCCGGTTCAGCGTGCCCGCCTGCTCGGCCATGGACTCGCTCGCCGCAGCAGCTTCCTCGACCAGCGCCGCGTTCTGCTGGGTCACCTGGTCCATCTGGGTCACGGCCTTGCCAACCTGGTCGATACCGGCGCTCTGCTCCTCGCTGGCCGCGGCAATCTCGGCGATGATGTCGCTGACCTTCTTCACCGACTGCACGATGCCGTCCAGGGTTGCACCGGACTCGGCCACAAGCCGCGAGCCTTCCTCGACCTTGCCGACGCTGTCGGCGATAAGGGTCTTGATC
>CAYGQN010000012.1:0-24822 GCA_964351795.1 uncultured Gammaproteobacteria bacterium | reverse complement strand
GTCAACGCATTCAGCATCACCGGCCCGAATGCCGGCACCGCTACCTCCAACGGCAACCCCGGCGCTTTCACCGGCGTGGAGAACCTGACCGGCGGCAGCAGCAACGACAGCTTCGTGCTGGTCACCGGCGCCGACTCGGCGACTACCTGGACGACGACAGGCGCCAACAGCGGCTCGGTCACCGGCGTCACGGGTGGCTTCAGCAACATTGCCAATCTGCTTGGCGGTGCGGGGCCCGACGTCTTCAACATCAACGACCCCTGGGGCGGGCAGATCTCCGGTGGCAATGGCGACGACCGCTTCTTCCTCGCGGAGACCGCCTCGGTAGCCGGCATCTTCGCCGGCGCGGGTGGAAACGACGAACTAATCTCCGTGGACGGTGGCAACCCGAATACCTGGAACGTGAACACGGTGTCGAACAACGGCACGCTCAACGGGCAGGCCTTCACCACGATGGAGAATCTCACCGGCGGCGCCGACGACGACAACGTCACGATCACCAGCCCTCTTGCGGGCAACCTGCGCCTGGGTGACGGTACCAATACGGTAACGAGTTCCAGCGGGATCCAGGGCAGCGTGTTCGGCGGAGCCGGGCAGGACACCGTGACGCTGACCGCCGGCGGGGTCGTGGGCGACATCATTCTGGGCGATGGCGTCAACTCCCTGACCAGCTCGGTCAATCTCGGTGGCGGTTACCAGGGTGGCGTCGATACCGATACGATCAGCATGAGCGGCGGAGCGATCAACGGCGACATCCTGCTCGGTGGCGGCACATCCACCAATTCCGTGACCACAACCGGCGGCACCATCGGCGGTTCCATCATCAGCACGAGTTCCGGTGCCGACACCCTGAACCTGCAAAGCCCGGTGGCCGGCAGCATCAGTCTCGGCGACGGCGACAGTACCATCACCACCAGCGGCACAGTGGGTGGCAATATCACTGGGGGCAGCGGGGTCGACCTGATTACGCTGAACAACGCCGTGGTCCAGGGCAATGTGACAACCTTCGGCGGCGATGACGTCCTGGACGTCAACGGCGGCGCAGCCGGCGTGGACGGACTCTTCGATGCCGGCACCGGCAACGACACGGCGGATTACGCCAATACCGCCGGGACGTCCGTGAACATCATCCTCGGCTCGACCGTGGACAACGTCGAGACCATCATCGGCAGTGGCAACGAGCGCCTTGCCGCCAAGGGCACCACCAACACCTGGGACATCACTGCCGTCAATGCCGGCACGCTGACCGATGGCAATGGCCTGGTCACCACCTTCAGCGGGATCAGCGATATCCGCAGCGGTACCGGGGCGGATACCTTCAATTCGGCGGCGCCGTTCACCGGGCAGGTGCAAATCATCGGCGATGACGTCTGGAACTACAGCGATGGCGTTCCGCTGGCGGCGGCCGTTGGCGACGCAGCCGGTTTCGCTCCAGGCTCCCTGGCAGTGGTTGGTGTCGCCGGTGCGGACGTTGAAATCGGCAGCACCGGCACGCCCGGCGCGCCGCAGCTCATCCTGCCCAATCTGCTGGGCGCAAGCGATTTCACCGGCCATCTCATCATCGGCGGTACGCTCAACCCGACAACCCTGCCGGTGGATGGCAACACGCAGATCACCGTGAACGCCAACAACATGTTCATCACCAGCGATATCAGCACCGGCGGTGCGCTGACGCTGCTGGCGGGGAACATGTCCTTCGCAGACGGTACGATCATCACGGCCGGTGGCCCGGGTGGCGGCGCGTTGACGGCGGTGGCGGTCGGGGAATCCGGGACCACGGACGGCCCTGGCGACATCACGGCGCTGGGGGACCTGAACGTCTTCGCCGGCGATACCGTCCTGATCGCCGCCAATGAAATCGGCGACATGGACAACGCCGAGCTCGACCTCGGGGGCAGCACGCTGCAGACCATTTTCAGCGCGAACGTGGACGAGCCGAACTTCGCGCCGTCCAGCAATGCCGTGGGTATCACGCCCACCGATGCGACGGTCGCCTTCGTGCAGGGCCTGGCGAATAACGGTTTCAACGGCTTCCAGAACGTCAACCTGACATTCGCCGCCAGCTTCTTCAACGCCGGTGCCGCACTGACGCAGCTGTCGGAGCTGGCGTTCATCGATGTCAGCGTATTCGAGGAGGAGCTGGAGCTCATCGGCCAGAAGGGCACCGGCCAGCTCACACCGCCCGAGCAGTGTGAAGACCCGGATATCTGTGGCCCCGGAATCGGTCCGGACGAGGCGCAGAGCCTGCTGGCGGCGGTCGAGGCGCGTATCGAGGAACTCGAGCGCCGGCAGGCCCTCGGCAGCGAGGACCCGGCGGAGCTGGCCATTCTGCTCGAGGGTTATCGCAAAGAGCGCGCGAGGATGCAGGAGATTGTTGCCTGGTGGAGCACCTACAACCGGATTGCAGAGGCTGCATTCGGAACGGGTGCCGAGGCCGAGGGTTCCGATGACTTCGACGATTTTGAAGACTTCGAGGATTTCGAGGATTTCGACAACCCCGAAGAGCCCGGTGACGGTTCCGGTGGTGGTGAGGATTTCGAATCCTTCGACGAGTTTCCCTCCGACGCGGCAGTGGACATGCCGCTCCTGCCGCTGGCGGTGAACGAATACCAGTGGCAGCTCACCGGGGACTATCGCAGCCCGGTGCGCTGGAGTGGTGATCTCACGCTGCCTTCCCGGGCGAGGCACTACTGAGCGGCCGAATGGATGGGCCTGCAGGCATCAGCAGCCGGCGAAATGATGGCAACCAGTCAAGAGGAATCAATGGCGCAACAAGATACACAGGGCCAGCAACCGCTGTTCTACCGGCAAATCGCGCCGCTCTCCCGTGAGCGGCACGGGCAATGGTTCATCGACCCCTTGCCCGGATTCCAGTTCGCGGCCGATGCGAATTGTGTTTACGTGGCCGGGGTGGAGTTCGCCAGCGCCTGCCGTGAATACCCCATCGTGTTCGCCGCCACCGGGGAGACAACCGTCGTGCCCGTGGCGCTGCTCGGCCTGAAGGCCGGCCAGAACCTGTTCCTTGACGCCCAGGGCAAGTGGAAGGGCCGGTATGTCCCTGCCTACGTGCGCCGCTACCCCTTCATCCTGGCCGATGATGGAACGCAGCAGAACTTCACGGTGTGCATCGACGAAGCCTATGCCGGTTTCAACACCGCGAACGAAGGTGAACGCCTGCTCGGTGAAGACGGCAAGGAAGGTCCGCTGCTGGCACGCTCGGTCGAGTTCCTGCGTAACTACCAGGGTCATGCCCAGCTGACCACGCGATTCTGCGCGCGCCTGGTCGAGCTTGGCATCCTCGAACCCGTGAAGGCCGACATCAACATGCAGTCCGGTGAACAGCTGTCGATGGCGGGTTTCTCCTGCGTCAACAAGGAGCGCCTGCATGCGCTCGATGGCGCCGTGCTGCAGGACCTGGCGAAGCAGGGGTTCCTGGAGCTGGTGTACGCACACATGTTGTCGTTGAACAACATGTCGGTGCTGCTGGAACATTACCAGGCCAGCAAGGTCTGACAGCACTGACATGGAACGGATCGCACACAACGGCACCGCGCGACCCGCCAGTTGGGCGTGGGGCGGCGTGCAGCGTGATCCCGGGGCGGCCCAGCGCCGCCAGGGCGGCGATGGGCACCAGGTGCGCGATGGTGCGGGTGCCGGTCAGGGGCCGGCCATGGAAGGCGACACCGGTATCGACGCGCAGGACTCGTCCCTGTCTCGTGCCGCCCGGGCCGGCCTGATCACGGCCGGAGCCCTGGAGCAGCTGATTGTCCGGATGGGCGGGGGTGCCCGACCCAGTGCAATCGGCATGTACGTCAACGAGCGGGTGTAAGCGAGCCTTCTTCCGGCGGGACGCGGTTACAGCGCCTGTGACGCATAGAGCATGGCGCAGAGTCTAACGCTCAGAGGGAGCCACCAGAGGGCCACCCTCGGGGGCCGACGCTGTCAGGGCGTCCCGCGGATCGGTCCCGGCTGCTGTCCCGGGTCGGCTGGTGGGGTGCCATAGCGGCTGATGTAGTCCCCGGCAAGCTTGTCAGCCTCTGCCATTTCCTCGGCTGTCATGTTGCCCCGGGCCCGCTCGAGCAGGCTGGCTGCACGGCCGTTGCCAAGTTTCGTTGCCACGGCGTACCAGGCATAGGCGAATTCCATGTCCCGGGGCACGCCCTGGCCGTCTTCGTAGAGACGCCCGAGCCGGGCCTGGGCCGCTGCAACACCCTGCTCGGCCGCCTTGCGATACCATTCCGCCGCGGCGGCGAAATCGCGATCCACACCCTGGCCATTGGCGTACATGACGCCGATGAAGTACTGCGCGTAGGCGTGATCGGAGGTCTGCGCCAGCGGCAGCAGGGTTTGGAGCGCGCGCTCGTAGTCGCCCATCGCGTGGGCCACCACGCCATCGTTGAAATCCGCCAGGACAGCGGTTGGAAGCGCCAGGGTGGCGAGCAGCGCAGCGCGCGGAATCAGGTGCTTGAGTCGAATCATGGTGGTCTGTCGCGTCCGGAATAATGGGCTTGCAGGTGTGTTCGCGATGGTACCCGAGGGCCGGGCCCTGCACCACCGGGAACGTGTACCAGGGTGTATACTATCGGGCTGATTAATGCACACTGAATCGTGATGAACATGGCCGGAAAAACCCTTTACGACAAGATCTGGGATGCACACGTTGTGCGCGAGTTCGACGACGGCAGCACGCTCGTCTACATCGACAGGCACCTCACCCACGAGGTCACCTCGCCGCAGGCGTTCGAGGGGCTGCGCCTGGCGGGCCGGGACCTCTGGCGGGTGTCGGCCACCCTGGCGGTCTCCGACCACAACGTACCCACGGAGGACGTATTCAACGTCCGCGATCCCATTGCCCGGCAGCAGCTGGAAACCCTGGATGCCAATTGCAGTGAATTCGGGGTCGAGCACTTCCGGGTCGGCGACCCGCGCCAGGGCATCGTCCACGTGATGGGGCCCGAACAGGGTATCTGCCTGCCCGGCATGACCATCGTCTGTGGCGACTCCCACACGGCTACCAACGGCGCCCTGGGCGCGCTGGCGTTCGGTATCGGCACCTCGGAAGTCGAACACGTCATGGCAACGCAGTGCCTCGTGCTTCGCAAGAGCCGCAACATGCGCATCCGTGCCGAAGGCGCGCTCGGCCTGGGCGTCACCGGCAAGGACCTCATCCTGCACGTCATCGGCGTGATCGGCACTGCCGGCGCCACCGGCCATACCATCGAATACGACGGTGAAGCCTTCCGCAGCCTGAGCATGGAGGCGCGGATGACGGTGTGCAACATGTCCATCGAGGCCGGTGCCAGGGCCGGGCTGATCGCCGTTGACGACACCACCATCGAGTACGTGCGGGGTCGGCCATTCGCGCCCAAGGGGAAACTCTGGGAGCAGGCGGTGGCGGCCTGGGCGGACCTGCACAGCGACGCCGACGCCGTGTTCGACAAGGAAGTGATAATCGATGCCACGTCGGTGCGCCCGCAGGTGTCCTGGGGCACCTCGCCGGAGATGGTTCTGCCCGTGGACGGGCGGGTGCCGGATCCCGACAGCGCCGACAGCGATGGGCGCCGCGAGGCCTGGCAACGGGCCCTGCAGTACATGGATCTGAAGCCCGGCACGGCCATTACCGACATCCCGGTCGACAAGGTCTTCATCGGCTCCTGCACCAATTCCCGCATCGAGGATCTGCGTGCCGCGGCCGCGGTCATCAAGGGCCGCAAGCGGGCCGACAACGTCAAGGCGGCGCTGGTCGTGCCCGGCTCCGGGCTGGTCAAACAGCAGGCCGAGCAGGAGGGCCTGGACCGCATCTTCACCGCGGCCGGCTTTGAATGGCGCGAGCCGGGTTGCTCCATGTGCCTCGGCATGAACCCGGATCGCCTGGACGCGGGTGAGCGCTGCGCGTCCACGTCCAATCGCAACTTCGAGGGCCGGCAGGGCCGCGGTGGGCGTACCCACCTGGTCAGCCCCGCCATGGCGGCAGCCGCTGCCATCGCCGGGCACTTCGTCGACGCCCGCGAGTTCTGATAAACCGCGTCAGCCCACGCGACTGAAACCCCAGCGCGCCGGCCCGGACCGGCGCCGAGCAGAGGCAGCAAGATGGAAGCATTCACCCGACACGAAGGCCTGGTGGTTCCGCTGGACCGCTCCAACGTTGACACCGATGCCATCATCCCCAAGCAGTTCCTCAAGATGATCAACCGCACCGGTTACGGGGGTTACCTGTTCGACGAGTGGCGCTATCTCGACGAGGGCATCCCGGGCATGGATTGCAGCGACCGGCCCATCAACGAGGGCTTCGTGCTCAACCAGCCGCGATATGCCGGCGCCAGCATCCTGCTGGCCCGCGAGAATTTCGGCTGCGGTTCCTCCCGCGAACATGCCGCCTGGGCCCTGCACGACTTCGGCATCAAGGCTGTGCTCGCCCCGAGCTTCGCCGACATCTTCTTCGGCAATACCTGCAAGAACGGGGTGCTGCCGGTGGTGCTGCCGGCCGACGTCATGGACACGCTGTTCGCGCAGACAGAGGCCACGCCGGGTTACCGGCTGACCATCGATCTGCAGGCACTGAAGGTTGTCCGGCCCGACGGCGTCGAGCACGGCTTCGAACTGGCCGAGGGCCTGCGCTACCGCCTGCTGAACGGCCTGGATGACATCGGCGTGACCCTGGAGTCCGCCGACGATATCCGGGCCTACGAGGCGAGTCGCGCCCGGGAAGCCCCCTGGTTGTTCCCGGCTTAAGGCCGATCAGTCCTCGGCGCTTCGCCCGTTCTGCCGCAGGCTTGCGGCCACGGCAATGGCAAGCAGCCACCACGCCAGGGCTGACCAGTAACTGCTGTAGAAGGCCTTGTGGGCATTCAGCGGGAACACGGCCAGCCCGGCGGCCGTTACCCAGCCCAGGGCAGCATAGCCGGGCCGCTGCAATGCGCGACCGAACAGCCGGATGATGATTATCCAGGCCAGCAGGTAGCCGGCCAGCCCCGGGAGTCCCGTCTCGGCGCCAATCTCCAGCACCTGCTGGTGCGGGTGGGTCTGCCCGCGACCGAAGTGCTCCAGCCAGAAATCCCCGGCGCCGGCGTGATCGGCATAGGCATAGCGGAAGCCTCGCGGGCCCACGCCGGTCAGCGGTTCGGCCACGAACATGTGCATCGCCGTCCGCCACAGGGTGAGTCGATAACCGCTGGCCTTGTCGAAGCTGGCCGCGTCCAGCGACAGGGCTCCGGCGCTGTCGATCAGCCGGCGTTGCAGCGCGTCGTCACTGGCAATCAGCAGCCCCGCACCGGCGGCCAGTGCCAGCACCAGCAGCACGGCGGGCAGGGGGCGCGGCCGCCAGCCACGCAGGAGGGCGCCTGCCCCGAGTGCGGCGATCACCACGGCAGTCATCAGCCAACTGTTGCGGTTGGCGCCCAGGAGAATGGCGGCCGGAAGCGCCGGTGCGGCCAGCAGGAGCAGCCGGGCCTTGCCGGCGAGGCTGGTCATGACCGCAATACACGGGGCCAGCAGGCTCGCCGTCATGATGCCCAGCAGGTAGTTGGGATGGAAAACCCCGTTGACCTGCAGTTGCGCATGCGGATAGCCGAGCAGGTTCTGCCCGAACACGTACTGGATGACTCCATCCAGGCTCCATGCGCCAACGACAACGAGGGTGAACAGGCCCAGGCGCTCCAGGCGGTCGGGCCGCGCCAGTATGGTCAAGACGTAAATGCCGGCCAGCCCGAAACGCAACCAGGTGAGCGTGGTCTTGAGGCTGCGCGCGGGATTGACCGCATCCAGGCAGGCCAGCAGCATCGGCAGCCAGAACGCCAGGAACAACAGCACGAACAGCCGGGTTGCCGGCTCGCGGTGCAGCGTCCAGCGGCCGCGAACCAGCATCACCAGCGCGATGATGGCCATGGTGGCAATTGGCAGGTTGAACAGCGAATTGCTCGCGAACAGGGGCAGCACGGCCGCGATCAGCAGCCAGTCGGCATTGTCCCTGAGTATGCGCATCGGTCACCGCTCCCGGTTCAAGAATCGCCGCCCGGCGTCGGCCGCGCGAGCATAGCGAATTCGCCTTACGGCCGACAGGCCGGGCTCGCGCCTTGACGCTTCGCGGAGGGCTGGCAAGAATGCCGGACCCGTTCCACTGCCGGCTGACCGATGATGATGACGCTGCCGAGTGCCCATGTTGACCGTTTCGCGAGCGAGCAGCTGCCACCGCCGCAGTTGTGGCCGGAGTTCCGCTTTGAGCTGCCCGAGTTGCACTACCCCGAGGCGCTCAACTGCGCCCGAGTACTGATCACGGACGCGGTGGCCGAAGGCCATGGCGAGCGTATCGCCCTGCGAAGCGACAGCGGCAACATGAGCTACGCGGCACTGGAAGCCGCCAGCAACCGTATTGCCCGGGTGCTTGTGGAGCAGGCTGGCCTGGTTCCGGGCAACCGGGTGCTGCTGCGCTCGCCGAACTCGCCCATGCTGGTCGCGGCCTGGCTCGGGGTGCTGAAGGCAGGTGGCATCGTGGTGGCAACCATGCCCCTGCTGCGTGCGGGTGAACTGGCCTACATCATCGACAAGGCGCAGATCACGCATGCCCTCGGCGATGCCGGCCTTGCCGAGGCTCTTGAGGCTGCGAGGACGGACAAGCCGGTGTTGCGCGAGTGCCTGTACTGGGGCCAGGGCGGCACGCTGGAGGCTGCCATGGCCGCCGCGGCCGCGGATTTCGACCCGGTCGCCACCCGCAGCGACGACGTGGCGCTGATTGCCTTCACCTCCGGCACCACCGGCAAGCCCAAGGCCGCGATGCATTTCCATCGCGATGTGCTGGCCCAGGCCGACGTGGTGGCACGGCACCTGCTGCGCACCGGCCCCGATGACATCTACGCGGGTTCGCCGCCGATTGCCTTCACCTTTGGCCTTGGTGCGCAGCTGGTGTTTCCGCTGCGCTTTCGCGCCTGTGCCGCGCTGGCGGAAAACCCCGCGCCCGGGGCGCTTCTGGAGTTCGCCGCCCGGCATCGCGTGACCTGCCTGTTCACGGCGCCCACGGCCTACCGGGTGATGCTGCCCCTGCTGCAGGACCATGACCTGGCGTCGCTGCAACGCTGCGTGTCGGCCGGCGAGCCGCTGCCGGCTACCATCGCGGACGAATGGGAAGCGGCCACCGGGATCCGGATCATCGACGGGCTGGGCTCGACCGAGATGATGCACATCTTCATCTCGGCGGCCGGGCGCGACATCCGCCCTGGCGCGGTCGGCCGGGCACTGCCCGGCTACACGGCCTGTCTGCTGGATGATGCCGGTGCCGAGCTGCCGCCAGGCAGTACCGGGCGCCTGGCGGTGAAGGGCCCCACGGGCTGCCGCTACATGGACGATCCACGCCAGCGCGATTACGTGGTCAACGGCTGGAATGTCACCGGGGACATGTTCCACCAGGACGCAGACGGTTACTTCTGGTTCCGGGCCCGCAACGACGACATGATCATCTCCTCGGGCTACAACATCGCCGGGCCGGAAGTGGAGGCGGCGTTGCTCACGCACCCGGCCGTGGCACAGTGTGCCGTTGTCGGCGCAGCGGATCCCGAGCGCGGGCAGATCGTGCGCGCCTTCGTTGTGTGTGCGGCCGGCGTATCGCCGGACGAGGCACTGGTGAAAGCGCTGCAGGAGCATGTGAAGAACAGCATCGCCCCGTACAAGTATCCGCGCCGGGTGAGTTTTCTCGAGGATCTCCCGCGCACGCCAACCGGCAAGATCCAGCGTTTCATGCTGCGCCAGCGCGAGGATTGAGCCAGGGCATCCGGCCTCGGCCCCCGTCCACGGCTCCGGTATGATCCCGGCCACGTGGCGCGCTTTGTGCAGCGCGCCACGTTCACTCACGACACCGGGAGATCACCTTGAAGCGATTGTTCATCATCGTCGGCCTCGCCGCGCTGCTGGCGGCCTGCGCTGCCAGTCCCACCGGGCGCAAGCAGTTGCTGTTGTTCTCCGAAAGCCAGGCTATCAAGGCTTCCCTCACCGCCTACAACGAGATGCTGGCGCCGCTGGCCGAGGCGGGCAAGGTCGACAGCCTGCCGGCGCTGACCGGGCGGGTGCGCCGGATCACGGCGCGGGTGGTGGCGCAGGCGGTGCGGATGCGGCCGGAGACGGCGGACTGGGCCTGGCAGATGCAGGTCATCGATGATCCCGGGACGGTGAATGCCTGGGCCATGGCCGGGGGCAAGATGGCCATCTACTCCGGCCTCGTCCAGCAGCTCGATGCCAGTGACGATGAACTGGCGCAGGTGATCGGCCACGAAATCGCACACGCGCTGGCCAAGCACTCGGCCGAGAAGATGTCGATTGCCGCGGCTACCCAGACGGGCCTGCAGGCGGTGGCCGTCGCTACCGAATTGCCCGCCGTTGCCTTGCAGGGGGCCAGCCTGCTGGCCGCCGTGGCGATCACGCTGCCGAACAGCCGTACCATGGAAACCGAGGCCGATCGCATCGGCATCGAACTGGCCGCCAAAGCGGGCTACGATCCGAACGCCGCCGTGACACTGTGGCAGAAAATGGCCGCACTCGGCGGTGGTGGCCAGCCCGCATTCCTGAGTACCCACCCGCACCCGGCAAAACGTCGGGAGGCCCTGCAGGCACTGGTCGCGCAGATGCAGCCTTACTACGAGTCCACTGCCGACCCGCCCGTGTTCGACCTGCCCTGAGGGAAGGGCGCCTGCGTCTGGAGGCCGCCGCCCCGTGGTAATGCGGGACACCGTCCGCGGTGCCCGCTACGACGCCTGCCTCTGGTGATCCTGTCGTAACCTTGCCGCAGCGGTCCGTGCCCGTGGCTGCCGCGGGCAGAACCGGGGCAAGGGCGGGGCGGATGCCCGTCGGCACCGGCCCCGCCTGGCGTGCCTGGTGTCAGTCGCGTTTCCAGCTGGCGCGGTACTTCGAGGCCGTGCCTCGCTCACCGGGCAGGTAGGGCACGCGGGTGGTCGTCTCGTAACCGCCCCAGTAGTGCTGGCCCTCGCCGTCCTTGCGCCATGCCTGGTACTCCGGCGAGGCCTCCTGGATGGCGGCCAGCGGATGTTCGTCCCAGGGCACGTGCGGAACCGGGCCCGGCTCGGCGGCATTGTCCAGGTAGTGCTGGCACAGGCCGTGACCGTTCGGGTACTCCCGCGGCGGCCAGGGGAAGCCCATCGGCGAGTCGGTGTGCACGAGGATGAGTGCGCCTCCGCGCGAGGTGAACGGCGCGTGGTACCACTCCTGTGGATGGCTGACCACGCTGCCGAAACCCATCTGCCCCTCGTTGAGCAGGATGCAGTCCCCCTGCAACAGGATGATCTCCTCCCAGCACTCGTGGTGGACATGCTCGTCGGCCGCGATCATGTGCGGTGAGATGTACTGGAACCGCATGTAACCGCCGGGGCCACCATCGAAGCCCTCGTCCAGTGGATGCGGGACCGGGTCCGGCAGGCGCAGGGACTTGTGCATCACGCCGTGCGCACCGGGAATACTCGGTGTCCAGTCGCGCTGGCCGGTGCGGATCGTGCGGTTGCGGGTGTAGGGGTAGGCGAAGGCCGGGATGTTGGGGTTCCAGAACGCCAGGGCGGTGGCGCCGGTCTCGGACGTCAGCTCACCACCACCGCATTGCTGCGGCAGGTGGATGTAGCCGAAGGCACCCACGCGCTCACCGTTCATCGACACGTCGCCGCTGAGCACGAACAGTTCGAACGAGGCATCGGTCGCGTCGTAACGCGTCTTCCAGCCCGGCGGGATTTCCACCACGTGCGTGGTGGCCCTGCTGGCGGGATCCTGGCTCATGAGGGCGCCGCGGAGGCCGCCGATGACAGGTCCATCCGCCTTGCCCCGGTCGAGGGCCATGAAGTTGTAGAAGGTTGGTTCGTCCCGACGCCAGTGTTGCTTCGCCATGAATCGCTCTCCCCGGGTTGGCCGTCGCGCTGCGACAGCGTTCGTTGTTCTGCGTCGCCAGTCATGCCTCGGCGGGCGTGGCTGGCCTCCTGCAGTGTATACAATATGGTCGACTGTTCGCGAGCGGGGCCATTCCCCCGGGCGTATCACGCAAGCGTGCGTAGCATGGTCTGCCCGGTCCGGCCGAGGGCCGGCCAGGCAATGTATACACGCCGCCGGGCAGTCGCCTGCCGCCGGCCTGCAATTCGACTAAGTGCGTGACGATAGTGATATATTTCGCGCCCATGCCGAGAATTCAGCCCAAGGCCGGGACCGATGGCGGGACCGGGAATGCCCGCAGGGGCACTGCCGAAGACCACGATTCGCTGGTCGATTTCGTCGTCGATCGCATCCTGGAGCACGTGCGGGACGGGCACTACTCGCCAGGCCAGCGGCTCATCGCCTCCGACCTGGCCGAGGAGCTCGGGGTGAGTCGCGCCCCGGTGCGCGAGGCCTTGCACGTGATGGCGGGGGAGGGCATCGTTGACCTCGTCCCCAACCGCGGGGCCCGCATCCGCAATTTCTCCGCCGCCCAGCTGGCCGACTTCCTGGATTTCACCAACGCGGTGTGTTCCCTCGGTGTGTACCTCACCACCCAGCGCATCGACGATCCGGCCGTGCGCGAGGGCATCACGCGTGTGTACCAGGCCATCGTGGATGCCGGCGCCACCCGTGACCCGGTCCGCTTTGTGAACCGGCTGTACGAGTTCCACCGCGAGGTGAACCGGCTCAGCGGCAATGAATTCATCGACAACTTCTACTCGCGGCCGGCGTTTGCGTTCTTCGTGCGTTTCCTGGCGCGCTCCATCCCCGGGGCGCACTGGGACAAGTACCTGGCGAACTATCGCGAAATCTACGACACCATTCTCTCGGGCAACCCGGCCCGCGCGCAGAAGCGCTTTTCCTCCCACCTGAACTGGGCCAAGTCGCTCATCGACACCAGCGCCGGCTGAGCGCGGCGCTGCCCATCAGCCGGGCAGGCCGGCCAGGAAGTCCGCCAGCGCCGCGGCGATCGGCGCGGGTTCCTGGTCGGGCTGGAAGTTGGTTCCCCCCAGTTCCAGGAAGCTGGCATCGGGACGCAACTGGCGCGCCCGGTCGAACACGGGCCAGAGCACGTCACCGGGTGAGCACATCAGCAGCAGCGGTGCCGAAATGCCCTCCAGCAGCGCGCCGAAGTCCTGGTCCCAGATGGTGCTGTACACCTGTATGTGTCCCTGCCAGGCCCGCGAGGTATCGGTGAATTCCCGCTGCCACAGTTCCAGCGGGAAGTCCTCGCCGCCGATCTCCTTGACGTAGTCCCACATCTTCTTCAGGTGCGCACCGTCGGGCGTGGGCGTGAAGGCCTTCGGATACAGGCCCCGGAACACATCGCGTTCGTCGGCGCCGAGCACTACGGGGCCGATGATGGCCACCGAGCGGATACGCCCGGGCCAGGCGGCGGCCATCTCCACGGCAATCGATGCGCCGGTGTGATGACCGAACAGGTGATAGCTGTCCAGGCCCAGCGCGGTCGCGGCCTCGGCCAGCCAGGCGGCGTAATCGGCCATGGCCGGTTGCCCTGGCGGGTCAAATGAGCCGCCGAAGCCGGGGGTATCCAGCGCGTAGAGTGTCTCCGGGCCCGGGTAGTGGGCCATCATGGCCTCGAACATCGCCGAGGAACTGGCGGTCTGATGCAGGAACACCACGGCCTGCCCGTTGCCCTCCCGGTAGCGGTAATGGACCTGTCCGGCGGGCGTATCGACGTAGGCTTTCCTGACTGCGTTCATCGGGCGTCTCCGTGGTTGGGGAGGCGGCCACACACCGGGCCGCGTTGTTGACACATACGAAAGTGTATACAGTTTCAGCAGGCCAACAAGACGCCTGCCGGGCGGGGCGCGTCGGCGTCACAGCACGGCCAGGGATGGCAGCAGCATTCACCCAGGCAGCCAGGAGCAAAGCATGAAATTCGGCGTTTTCCTTCCCAACGGTACCGACGGCTACATGATGACCTCGGCCATCGAGCCTTATCCCCCGACCTGGGAGCTGAACCTGCAGACCACCCTGGAGGCCGAGCGCCAGGGCCTGGACTTCGTGCTGTCGATGATGAAGTTCCGCGGTTTCGGGGGCGAGACGGGCTTCTGGAACGAGTGCCTGGAGTCGTTTTCGCTGATGGGGGGCCTGGCCGCGCGCACCAGCCGGATCGGGCTCATTCCCACGGCGGCCATTCTGGCCCTGCACCCGGCCTACCTGGCGCGGATGATGGCCACGCTCGACGACATGTCCGGCGGCCGCGCGGCGCTGAACATCGTCACCGGCTGGAACAAGCCGGAGTACGAGCAGATGGGGCTGTGGAAAGGCGATGCCTACTACGAGCAGCGCTACGAGTACGCGCTGGACTACGTGAACATCCTGCGCGGCCTGTGGCGCGACGGGGTGGTCACCCATCACAGCGAGTACTTCGACCTGGAAGACTGCCAGTGCCTGCCGAGGCCGGCGGCGGACATTCCGCTGGTCTCCGCCGGCCAGTCCGCCAAGGGCCGGGAATTCGTGGCCACGGTGGGTGCCCACAACTTCGTGTTCGCCCCCGCGGACAAGCTGCCGGCCATCACCGCCGACCTGGCCGCCAGTCGCGCCGCCGACAGCAAGGTCGGCACCTACGCGCTGTTCCACCTGGTGGCGGCCGAGACCGACGAGCAGGCCTGGGCCTGGACGCGGGACATCGTTGCCAAGGGTGATCGCGCCGCTATCGCCACCATGGTCGGTTCGGCGCAGCTGGATACCGTGAAGGATGGCACTACCGGCCAGCTGGTCGGCTCGGCGGGCGGTGCTGACACCCTGCTCGCCGGCGATGTGGAAACCGGTAACATGGCCTTCATGGGCTTTCCTGCCATTGTCGGCTCCTGGCAGACCGTGGCCGACAAGATCGACGCGCTGGCCGAGGACAGCGGTCTGGACGGGATCCTGTTCAGCTGGCCGGACTGGGTCAGCGGGATCCGCAACTTCGGCGAACAGGTCATTCCGCGCCTGGCCTGCCGGCAGGGCTGGGACGTCGAGACCATGGGCGGCCTGCGCGGCCCCGGGCGTGGCTGAGGCGCGCCGAATCCGCTCTCTACCCGGCGGCAGCGCCGTGGTGGTGGCGCGGCCCTGGCGCCCGGGCCGCGCCGTGAACCGCGCGTTTACCTGCCGGATTGCCTGCGGTGAACCCCGGCAGGCCCGGCGCGCTGTTTCACGGCGGCCGCTCGACTCGCTGCCGGCCGGCCGGGTGGCGGCCATTGTGCTCGTATACACGATTGCATACACTTTGGCGAAGCCCGGCTGCGTGCGCGATGCGCGGCAGGCTCGCCTGCACGCACGATCACAAGCCAGGTCGCCGGCACCGGCCGGCCCGGGTTTCACCCCTGACGATGGAGAACCGCATCATGGGACAAACAGCCCTTTCCTCCGACAGCGATGATGGCCTCATCACCACGCTGCAGTCGATTCTCGGCGCCGACGCCGTCCTGCTGCAGCAAGCCGAGCGCGAGCTGTATTCCACCGACCTGAGTTTCCGCGAGCGGTCGGTCGCCCAGGTGGTGATCCGACCGACCAGTGTTGACGGGCTGGCGAAGGCGGTGGGCGCGGCTACGGCTGCCGGCTACGCCGTGGTCGGCCGCGGTGGCGGCATGTCCTACACCAGCGGTTACACCCCCGAGCGCGAGCGCTCCATGGTGGTGGACATGAAGGGCCTGAGCCGCATCCTCGAGATCAACACCGACGACATGTACGTCACCGTCGAGGCCGGCTGCACGTGGAAGGAACTGTACGAGGCACTGACCGCCCGCGGTGTCCGCACGCCGTACTTCGGCCCGCTGTCCGGCATGTATGCCACCGTCGGTGGTGCGCTGTCGCAGAACAGCCTGTTCATGGGTTCGGGTGTCTACCACACCGTGGCCGAGAGCGTGCTGGGCATGCAGGTGGTGCTCGCCAGCGGCGAGGTCCTGCAGACGGGCTCGGCCGCGCAGAAGCACAGCAATGGCTTCTACCGGCACTTCGGTCCGGACGTGACCGGCCTGTTCACCGCCGATACCGGCGCTTTCGGCATCAAGGCCACGGCGACGCTGCGTCTCATCACGCTGCCCAAGGTCACCGGCTACCTGTCCTACAAGTTCGACACCCTCGAAGCGATGCTGCGCGCGCAGGTGAAGATCGCCCGCCTCGGCATCGCCTCGGAGTGCTACGGTTTCGATCCCTACTACAACTCCGGTTTCGAGAAGCAGGGCTTCACCTTCGAGGAAGGCCTGTCGCTGGTCGGCAAGATTGCCCGCAAGGGCGGGCTGAAGGGCCTCAAGCAGGCGGCCAAGGTCGCCATGGGCGGGCAGCGCATCCTGCGCGATGTGCCTTACTCGCTGCACATGACCCTGGATGCCCACACCGATGGCGTTGCCGCTGAGCACGTGGACCTGTGCGCGGAAATCTGTGCCGCTGCCGGTGGCACCGAGATGACCGACGCCATTCCCACGGTATTCCGGGCCCAGCCCTTCGGTGGCGTGCGCACGGTGCTGCTTGGCGCCGAGGGGGAAGTCTGGCTGCCTGTGCACGGTTTCTTCCCGCTGTCGCGCGCCATTGCCGCGGCCGAGGCCACCGAGAAGTTCCTTGCTGAAAAGCGCGACATTCTCGAGAAGTGGGACATCAAGACCTCCTATCTCACCTGCTTCTCAGGGGCCGAGTTCGTCATCGAGCCAAGTTTCTACTGGGCCGATGAACTTGGTGACTTCCGCCTGTCGCTCATCGAGGAGGAGTTCGCCGACAAGTGGAAGAACATCCCCGCCGACGAGGCCAAGCGCAAGGTTGCGCTCGAGCTGCGCGATGAGCTTCGAGATATCTTCGACCAGCTTGGCGCCATCCACCTGCAGGTGGGCAAGTACTACAAGTACATGGAGCTGATGGAGGGCGATACGCTGCCCAAGGTGCTCAACGGCATCAAGGACACGCTCGACCCGCAGCGTCTTATCAACCCGGGCAGCCTCGGGCTGCGCTGAGCAGGAGCGATTCGAGCATGGGACAGGGGCCACTGCAGTGGGGCAAGTTCGCCATCTACAACTGCAACGACAGCGATCTGGACAACGCGCCGGATATGGAATTCCCGTTTGCACCGGGGTCGAAGTTCCGCGCCGTCAACACCGGCATCGACGAGCCGGCGGTGCAGATCAACTACGAGGATTTCGTCAAGGGCAAGGATATCGTCTGGACGCTGGCGCACGATGAAGTGCACTACGTGGTCAGCGGTGAATGCGAAATCGAGTATCACCTGCCGCCGCTGATGCTCGAAACGGGCAAGGTCATCGCCAGGGCCGGCAGCGTGTACTACCTGCCGCAGGGTGTGCGCATCGTCTGGCGCGTGCTCAGTGACGAGCCGTTCCGTCATCTGTGCGTGTGTTTCCCGAACCCGGGCTATCCCATCGAGGTTGCACCCAGCAACCGGGGGCAGTCCTGATGCGAACATCGGCGGCGGTGATGCTGGCGTGGCTGCTGATGCTGGCCGGGCCGGTGGCCGCCGAGCCCGCGGCCCGTTTCCCGGTGGTCGCGGGGGAGTACTACGTCGTTGAACGCATGCTGGTGAAGCCCGGCCAGGAAGCCTGGTTCGAGGCCTTCTGGAAGGACACGCTGCTGCCGGTGTTCGAGCAGATCGAAGGCTTCGAGGGCGGCTTCATCAGCACCGTGCGCCCGGATCCGGCCCTGGCCGAGGCCGACTACGATTTCGGGCCGCTGCTGCCGCTGGGGCCACCGGACAAGGCCTTCCTGCCGCATGGCGGGATCCAGCTCAACGGCGTGGTCACGGATACGCAGATCAACTTCGACTCCGTCATGCGCGGGACCTACAACTACAAGGTCGTGCATTTCTGGAAGGACGCGGCGGCCCTGCAGAACCTGGTGCCGGGTTTCGAAGCAGCCTGGCGCAAGGTGCACGGCGAGGGCAACGCCTGGGAAATCCTGCGCGACACCTATTTCGTGAAGCTCGAGAATCACTGGGACCTCGTCTACCGCGTCATCCGCTGATGCGCTGGCTCAGCGGCGCCCGATGATCCGCGTCGGTGCTATCCTGCCCGCCGTGCCGGCCGCGCCGCCGGCGGCGGGGAACAGGTTGTCACGCGCTTGAACTGGCTGGTCGCATATTTTCTGCCCGGGGCCGTGGTGGCCATCATGTTCGCCATCGGCCTGGACCTGCGGCCCGGGGATTTCGTCCGCATACTCAGGTTCCCGCGGGCCGCGCTCGTCGGTCTTGTCGGCCAGCTCGTGTTCCTGCCGCTGCTGGGATTCGCCCTGGCAATGGCGGTGCGCGACGACATTTCCCTGGCACTCGGTATCGTGCTGCTGGCGGCCTGTCCGGGCGGGGCGACCTCGAACATCGTCTCGTTCATTGCCCGCGCCAATACCGCGCTGTCCGTGAGCTTCACTGCCGTGACCAGTACGCTGTCCTTTGTGACCGTGCCCCTGATCGTCAATCTCGGCCTGGGCCTGTTCGACGCCGGCGGTGAAACCATTGCCCTGTCGGTGGTGGAGACGTCGAAGCGCATCTTCGTGCTGACCCTGCTGCCCATTGGCATCGGCATGGCGCTGAAGGGGTTTCTGCCCGACCGGGTGGCGCGTATCCAGCCCTACCTGCAGCCGCTCAGCACGGCGCTGCTGGCCACCATTCTCATCGTCATTTTCGTCATCAACTGGCAGTTGCTGATCGAGCAGTTCTGGCGCTTTGCGCCGGTGGCGGTGGCCCTGACCACCATTGCCGGGGTGGCCGGTTACGCTGCCGCGCGCGTCGCCGGGCTGGATCGCGCGGATCGCTTCACCATCTCCATCGAGGTCGGCTTCCAGAACATCTCGCTGGCGCAGCTCATCGCGGCCACAATCCTCGGCCGCCCGGAGCTCGGCCTGCTGGCGGCCATCTACCCCTTCGCCAACTGGGTGCCGCTGCTGCCCTGGCTGCTGCACTTCCGCCGCCAGAGCGATCGGCTGGCCGCGGCCGAACGCCAGCCCGCCTGAACAGTTGCCAGCCGTGACAACGCCGGACCGAAGTGATGACTGAATCTGACCACGATGCCCCGGCCTCTAGCTATCCGAACCTGTTCGCGCCCTTCGAACTGGCCGGCCTGAGGCTGCGCAACCGCATTGTGCATGCCTCCATGACTACGCGCTTCATCCGCGATGGCCGGCTCAGCGAGGCCTTCGTTGCCTACCACGTGAACCGCGCCGCCGGCGGTGCGGCGATGACCATTACCGAGCCGATGAACATGCTCGCCGGGCAGTTCGATCCCACCCGCCCGGATGTGCGTCCCGGCCGCAACGAGGCCGACCTTGTGCGACTGGCCGGGGCGGTGGATGCGCAGGGCTGTCGCCTCCTCGGGCAGGTTCAGCATTCCGGCCGCGGCCGGCGCGAGCAGGGGCGCAACACGCGCGCGGTGGGCGTGTCGCCGCTGCCCGACGGGCTCAGCTGGACGGTGCCGCATGCCCTGTCCACCGGCGAGGTCGAGGCCATGATCCTGGATTTCGCGCGCTCGGCCGCCTGGCTGCAGGCCTGCGGCTTCAGCGGCGTGGAGATCTCCGCCGGTCATGGTCACCTGTTCCACCAGTTTCTATCGCCCCAGGCCAACATCCGCACGGACAGGTTCGGCGGTGATCTGCAGGCGCGCTGCCGGATGCTGTGCGAGCTGATCGCCGCCATCCGTGCCGAATGTGGTGCCGGGTTCATCGTCGGTACCAAGCTGCCCGGCGAGGATGGCGTGGCCGGTGGCATCGACCTGGAGCTGGCGACCCGGATCACCGGGCACCTGGCAGCCAGCGCACCCCCGGATTACCTCACCTGGTGCTGGGGGGCGCACGACGACACCCTGGACTGGCACCTGCCGGATGCCCACGGTGAGCGCCATCCGTACCTGGAGTCCATTGCACGCCTGCGTCAGGCCGCTGCCGGTATCCCGGCCGCGGCGCTCGGCTACATCACGGATCCGAACGAGGCCGAGCGGGCGCTGGCCGGGGGCAGTGCCGAGCTTGTCATGCTCGGCCGGCCCCTGGTCACCGACCCCGCCTGGCCAAGGAAGGCGGCCGAGGGTCGCGAGGCGCAGATCCGTTACTGCGTGTCCTGCAATTCCTGCTGGGGTGCGATCATCGCCGGCGAGGCCATCCAATGCGACAACAATCCGCGCGTGGGCGCGGTGGACGAGGCGGACTGGTGGCCGACCGCCATCGCCCCGGCCGGCCGGCGCCGGATCGTCGTCGTCGGCAGCGGTGTGGCGGGCATGGAGGCGGCCTGGGTGGCGGCCGCGCGCGGGCACGAGGTGACGCTGTTCGGCGCCGGCAGCGAGCCCGGCGGCAGCACCCGGCTGCATGCGGGTCTGCCCGGCGGGGAGAACCTGTCCAGCATCTACGATTACCAGTGGCTAAGTGCCGCGCGCGCCGGCGTGCGCCTGGAACTCAATCATCGGGCCAGTGCCGACGACGTGCTGGGCCTGGCACCGGATGCGGTGATCCTGGCCACCGGCTCGTACATCCGCTGGCCGGCTTTCCTGCCTGCCGGGCTGCGCGATGAGGCGCTGTTTCCGGACGTGCGGGCGGTTGCGGCCATGCTCGCCACCCGCCCGCCACGCGCGCAGGGCACGGCCGTGCTGTACGACCACGATCACACGGCGATGACCTATGCCGTGGCGGAGCGCCTGAGCGCGTGCTTCGAGCGGGTGGTGATCATCACGCCGCGCGAGCGCATTGCCGCCGACGTGGCGCTGGTCAACCGCCAGGGTATCTATCGCCGCCTGTACCGGCGCGGGGTGGAGATCATCACCAGCGCCGAGCCGCTCGGCAGCTCCGCCTTCGAGGAGGCCGAGGTCGCCTGGACCAACGTCTTCAACGCCAGCACCGGCGTCATCGAGGACGTGGCCCTGCTCACCTACGCCAACAGCCGTGTGCCGCGCGATGAGCTGGTGGCACCACTGCAGGCGGCCGGTGTGGCGCTGCGCCTCATCGGCGATTGCTGGGCGCCGCGTTTCGTGATGGATGCGACCCGCGAAGGCTACGAGGCCGGCATGGGGCTGTGAACCGTCCGGTTTGCGGACGTGTCGGCGGCCAGGGCGATCAGCGAGCACCAAGGGGCCCGCGCCGGTGGCCCGGGCGGTCCGCAGGCCCGCCGCTGGCGGCGATGCCAATCCGCCCGCGCGCCGGGCAGGCCCCGGCGACGCCACCGCGGTTGCGCCAGCCGGCTAGGCGATGCGGCTATCGCTGCTCTCAGGGTACTGGGCGGTGTCCGGGCTGACCGGCCGCCACAGCGGTTTCCGCTGCCGCTGCGCGGCAAGCCGGTCCAGGTCGAACGGGGTCATTTCGTAGCCGCCGAACAGGGGCGGCCGCGCCGGGTAGCCGGTTTGTGCTTCCAGTACCGCCAGCACCTGCGGATGCGAGTAGTACACGTTCACCAGGTGGCGGTGCAGCGCGGCAAAGGCCGCCGGCTGCGCGGCTTCGACAGTGCGCAGGGCCTTGTCCTGCGCGTTCGCCGCAAGGGTATCGAAACCCGTTGGCAAGGCCCGGAGAAGGTCCTCCAGCAAGGCCGCTTCCCCGTCCTTGCCGGCATCGGCCACCACTGCCGCGGGAAATCCGGGCGCGCCGCCACCCGGCCAGGGGCCCTCTGCGGGGATGAGCCGGTCCAGTACGGCCGGCAGCAGCGCATCGTGTTCGGGCAGCTCAGGCATCGGCTTTCCTCCGCGCGATGTGGTCGGCCGTGCGCAGGGCAAGGGCCTGGATGGTGATGGTCGGGTTGACCGCCGCGGCCGTGGTGAACAGGCTGCCGTCGATGACGTAGAGGTTGTCCACGTCGTGGCTGCGACCCCAGCGATCACACACCGAGGTGTTCGGATCAGTGCCCATGCGGGCCGTGCCCATGAGGTGGAAACCGCCGTCCACCAGCAGCTCGATTTCGTGCATCTCGCGGGCTCCGGCCGCACTCATCAGTTCGCGCGAACGCGCCAGGCCGTGGTCCAGCATGCGGCGGGCATTGTCCTGCAGGCGGTAGTGGATCCTCGGCGCCGGGTTGCCGTCGCTGTCAGTGTTGCCGGTATCCAGGGTGATGCGGTTCTCCGGCTCGGGCAGGTCCTCGCCGACCACCGCCATGGTGGCGGTATGGTTGAAGACCTCCAGGAAGCGGCGATGGTGAGCCTCGCCCCATGTCTGCGGGACACCGTAGGCACCCAGGCCGGTAAGCACCGGGCCGACGCCGCGCACCAGTTGCAGCATGTAACCGCGCACGAAATCCCGGGCCGGATCGCTTTCGTAGAACTCGTGCGACCAGATCGAGCAGGCCGTGATGCCGCGGTAGCTGTCCAGCGGCTCGTCGAACACGCCCGTCAGGGCCGCCACCGGGTGGAACATCAGGTTGCGCCCGACCATGCCGGAACGGTTGGCCAGGCCGTCCGGGTGCGCGGCCGAGGCGGACATCAGCAGCAGGCGCGGGGTACCGATGCCGTTGGCCGCCATGATCACGATACTGGCGCGCTGCAGGTGATCCCGGCCGCGCCTGTCCCGGTACACCGCACCCACGGCGCGGCCCCGGGTGTCGGTCTCGATGCGCGAGACCCGGGCGCCGGTCACCAGCGTTGCGCCTGCCTTCAGCGCCAGCGGCCAGTAGGTGACATCGGTGCTGCCCTTGGCGCGCAGCGGGCAGCCCATCTCGCAGGGCCCGCACTGGTTGCACTCACCGCGGCCATCGCCCCAGGCGCGGGTGTTGATCTGCACGTCGCTGGGCCACCAGTGCCAGCCGAAACCATCGAAGGCGCTTGCCAGGCGCTCGGCGCCAAGGCCCATCGGCACGGCCGGCAGGCGGTGTGGCCGGCGCGGCGGATAGGCCGGATCACCGGGCACGCCGGCAATGCCGACGATGTCCTCGTTGAGGTCGTACCAGGGTTCCAGCTCGGCGTAATCCAGCGGCCAGTCATCGCCCACGCCGTCCAGCGTGCGGGTCCGGAAATCCGAGGGATGAAAACGCGGCGAATGACAGGACCACATGATGGTGCTGCCGCCGACCGCGTTGTACATCAGCGTCTTGATCGGGGAGTCGTCGTCGTTCACGGGGTAGTCGGCCGGGCCGCGGCGGCGATTGGGCGAGGGGCTCCATTCGCGCTGGCGCAGCAACTCCCAGTCCGGCTGGGCGGCGGCGGCCTTGCCGTAGTCCACATGCTCTCCCTGCTCCAGGCAGGTGACGGTGAGGCCGGCGCTGGCCAGCCGCCACGCGGCCGCCGCGCCGGAGGCGCCGGAGCCGATGATGAGTACGTCCACGGGCGCCGCGGCGCCGCTGAGGTTGGCCGCGCTGACGATACGACTGGCGGCCGGACCGAGGGCGCAGGCCCCGCCGGCAGCGGCAAGAGTCCCGAGGAATTCCCGGCGCCTGTAGGTCATCGGTGCTTCTCCTGGCTGGCCCGGATCGCAGCCCGAGCGGGTGAGCATAGCGCACCTGCCGTGCGACACCACGGCCGCATGGCTGGACCGGGTCGACAAACTTGCATACTGTATCGTCGACATTTCTGCCCCGGGGCGTCAAGCCATACGTCGTCGCGGGGCGGAATCACGGGCAGCGCGTTGCCGGGAGCCAGCGCGCCGACTACATGAGGGGAGAGACGAGCTTGAACAACACCGATCTGACCGACGACCTGGTATTCCTGATGTACAGCGTTCGACCCGGTATCGATATCCCGGGCTACGAGCAGTGGCTGCACGAGGTGGACTGCCCCTTCTTCAACAGTGTCGAGACCATCAACTACTACGCCAACTGGAAGGTCATCGACGGCTTCTACAACCTGCCGTTCGCGATGTTCGACTTCATGACCTTCCGCAACCGCGACGACATGCAGGCCAGCTGGAGCAATCCGAAGATGCTGGACTTCACTGTCGAATGGGAGCGGCTGTGGGGCAATGATCCGACCGGCGCCAACAAGGCCCGCAACTACAGCGTCAGCCACTTCACCCGCACGACCGATGGGCCGAGCAGCGGCAACTATGCAGTGGTGGGTTTCGACCAGGGCGAGGGCCCCGTGCCCGCCGATGCCACGGTGTGGACGCTGAAGGAGGCGATGATCGGGCCGGACTTCGCGCAGCGCCTGATCGTGCGTTTCCACGAGGACGAGGCGACTGCCCGCAAGCAGGCGGCCGAGCACTGCATGGGCCTGGGTATGGCCATCACCAGCCCCTGATGCCGGGTTGGCGCCCGGCCGGCCCCGGCCGGGCGGCTTGCCCGCCAATGACAATCCTGGAGATTTCGCAATGACTGGCAGACTGTCCGGGCGCGTGGCCGTAGTCACCGGCGCCGGCACCGGGATCGGGGCCGCCATCGCGCGGCGCCTGGCGATGGAGGAGGGCGCGAAGGTGGTGATCACCGGTCGCCGCGAGGAACCGCTGGCGGCGCTCGCCAGCGAGACCGGGGCGCTGGCCTGCCCGGCCGACGTGACCCGGCGCGAGGACGTCCGGCGCCTGCTCGGTACGGCGGTGGAAACCTTCGGCGGCCTGGATATCCTGGTGTCCAACCATGGCCTGCTGGCCATGGCCGACTTCGAGACCACCGACGAGGCCGTGTGGCAGGACATGCTGGCCACCAACACCGTCGCGCCGTTCGTACTCGCCCAGGAGGCGGCACCGCTGATGGACCAGCGCGGGGGCGGCGCGATCGTGTTCGTGGCATCGGTGGCGGCGTATTTCGCCTATGCGCCGGACAACGCCGCCTACTCCTCGTCCAAGGGCGCCGTGCTGACCCTGACGCGCTCGCTGGCCGTGGAACTCGGCCCGCGCAACATCCGGGTGAACTGCGTGTGCCCGGGGCTGGTGCAGACGCCGATGGTCGACCCGATTTTCCAGCGCGTCGCCGACGCGCAGGGTATCTCGTTGGACGAGGCCTACGCCGACGCGATGGCCGATGTCTGGCGACGATTCCCT
>CAYGQN010000011.1:24358-25190 GCA_964351795.1 uncultured Gammaproteobacteria bacterium | reverse complement strand
CCGCGGTGCTCACCGATGCCGGTTACACGGCGGCGGAGATTCACGCGCTGGCCGAGGCCGGGGTGGTGCGTCTGCCGGCCGGCGCCTGAGCCAGCGGCACGGGCGGCATGGTCGCGCCGGCCCGGCCCGGCGCCCGGGCGGGGTCAGGGCCACGGTCAGGGCCTGCCGGCCGGCCATGCGCCGGTTCCTGCCGACCACGCATGCCCGGGCACTCTGGCGCCTCGCGGGTCTGCGGGGGCAGCGGCCTGAAGTGCGGTCCCGCCCGGTGCGGCATTGCCGGGCCCTGGCGCGGGCGCCCGCCGACCGCATGCACACTGCCCGCCGGCGTCTGCGCTAAAGTGCGCGCATGATCAACCACGACCTGTCCCCCTGCCGCCCCGACTACGACGGCGGCAGCCTCGTCAACCTGATGGCCTCGCTCGGCAACGGCCTGGGCGCCCCGCGCTCACCGTATGCGCCGCTGGCCGGCTTTCCGGCCGAGCGGCTCGCGGCGGCACGGCGCGTGGTGCTGCTGGTCATCGATGGGATCGGCGAGGAATTGCTGCGCCATCTCGGCCCCGACAGTGCCCTGGCCGCCTGTCATGCCGGCACCATGACCAGCGTCTACCCGCCCACCACGGCCACCGCGGTCACCACCCTGCTCAGCGGCCGCGCGCCACAGCAACACGGCCTGACCGGCTGGTTCGTGCACCTGCGCCGGCTGGGTACGGTTGCCGCTGTCCTGCCGTTCGTGTCGCGGTTCGACAACCGGCCGCTGGAGCGCCCGGGCCTTTCCATCGGCGAGGTGCTGGCCCCGGGCAGCTTCTTTGCCGGCCTGCCGCTGCCCTCGCTA
>CAYGQN010000011.1:0-24348 GCA_964351795.1 uncultured Gammaproteobacteria bacterium | reverse complement strand
CGGCGAGGGGCAGGCCGGCTACGTGTATGCCTACTGGTCGGAGCTGGACCACCTCAGCCATGTCCATGGCCCCTCCAGCCCCGAGGTTGCCGCCCACTTCCGCGCCCTGGATGCGGCGCTGGCACCGGTGCTGGCCGCCTGCGCCGACAGCGGCACCCTGCTCATTGCCACCGCCGACCACGGCTTCCTCGATTCCGGCGAGCAGGAGCGGGTGAACCTGCACGATTACCCGGCGCTGGAGTCGATGCTGTCGCTGCCGTTGTCCGGCGAGCCGCGCTCGGCCTTCTGCTTCGTGCAGGCGGGCTGCCGCGAGGACTTCGCCGCGGCCGCCGGCGAACTGCTGGCCGATGTCGCGCGAGTGGTGCCGAGCGGGCAGCTCATCGACGAGGGCTGGTACGGGCCGGGCCCGGCACACCCGGAACTGCGCGCCCGCTGCGGTGACTTCACGCTGCAGATGCTGGGCCGGCACACCCTGCGCGACCGGCTGGCCGGCGAGCCGGACATCATCATGAAGGGCATGCATGGTGGCATCACCGCCGCCGAGCAGATCGTGCCGCTGCTCGTGGCCGGCCCGTGAGCGGCGGCCGGGTGCCGCTGTTCCGCGGCTGGTACGTGGTGGCGGCGAGTTTCGTGATCCTGTTTGCCGGCTTCGGCACCGCGTATTCCTTCGGCGCCTTCTTCGAACCGCTCAGCGAGACCTTCGGCGCCTCGCGCACGGCCGTGTCGGCGGTGTTCTCGTGGACCACCTGCGCCATTTTCCTCACCGGCGCGGTCAGCGGCATGATCGCCGATCGCTTCGGCCCGCGGCCCATCGTCGCCTTCGGCGTGCTGGCCATCGGCGCCGGCTTCCTGGTGGCCGCCAGGGCCGAGTCCCTGCGGGCGGTGCAACTCGGGTTCGCGCTCGGCGTGGGCATCGGCGTGGGCTGCGCCTACGTGCCGGCGGTGGGCACGGTGCAGCGCTGGTTCCACGTGCGCCGTGGGTTGGCCTCGGGCATCGCCGTCAGCGGCATCGGCCTGGGCATGCTGGTGCTGCCGCTGCTCGCCGGCCTGCTGCTGACGCTGATGCACTGGCGCAGTGTGTTCCTGGTGTTCGCCGTGGCGGTCATCGCTGCCGGCCTGGCCGCCACGGTGTGGCTGGCCGCCGACCCGGCCGATCACGGCCTGACCCCCGACGGCATCGCCGGGGCGCAGCCGGCCACCAGCCACGGTGGCGGCGCGCCGCTGGCGGTCATCGTCCGCAGCCGGGCTTTCCTGCAGTTGTACGTGGCGCAGACGCTGCTGGCCGTTGCCCTGTTCATGCCCTTCGTGCACATCGTGCCCACGGCCCTGGATGCCGGCGTCGGCCGCGAGGCGGCGGTGCTGGCCCTTGGCATGGTCGGCCTCGGCAGCACGCTCGGGCGCTTCCTGATGGGGGCGCTGGCCGACCGGCTCGGGCGCCTGCGCACCATGGTGTCGCTGTACGTGACGCTCGGTGCCTCCTTCGCGCTGTGGTGGCGGGCCGATACCGGCACCGGCTTCGCCGTGTTCGCGCTCATCTTCGGCACCTGCTACGGCGGCTACGTGGCCATGATCCCGGCGCTGCTGGCGGATTACTTCGCCGGTCGGCGCCTGAGTTCGGTGATCGGCCTGCAGTACACGGCCGCCGGCCTCAGCGGGCTGGTCGGGCCGATCATGGCAGGCTGGTTCTACGATCACACTGGCAGCTACGGGCCGGCCTTTGCCATCGCCGCGGCCACCACCTTCGCGGGCGCGGCCCTGCTGGCGCTGCTGCCCGCGCCACGGCCGCTGACCGCCAACCCCGGGAGAGTCCCTGCATGAAGCTCTACGATTTCCGGCACGCCCCCAATCCACGCAAGCTGCGAACCTATCTCGCCGAGAAGGGCATCGCCATGGAGCAGGTGAAGGTGAACATCGTCAAGGGCGAGGCCCGCACGCCCGGGTTCCTGGCGCGCAACCCGATGGCGGCGCTGCCGGTGCTGGAGCTGGACGACGGCTCCCATCTCACCGAGTCGCTGGCGATCATCGAATACCTCGAAGAGCTGTACCCTGAGCCGCCGATGTTCGGCCGCACGCCGCTCGAGCGGGCGCGCACACGCGAGGCCGAGCGCTTCATTGAAACGGCCATCTTCAACCCCATCGTGCGCATCGCCCTGCACGAGAGCCCGGCCTTCGCCGGCCGCGAGCAGATCGCGGCGGTGGCGGCCGGCGAGCGCGCGGCCCTGCAACTGCCCCTGCGCCTGCTCGGCGAGCGGCTGGCGGCGGGCGGGCCGTTCGTGTGCGGCGAGCGCGTGAGCCTGGCCGATTGCACCCTCTGGGCCGCCTTCGCCTTTGCCGGCTTCACGCAGATCGACGTCACGGCGCCGCCGCCGGCGGTGGCCGACTGGCTGGCGATGTTCGGTGAGCGGCCGAGCGCCACGGCCTGAGCATCGCCGTCCGGCCTGCCGCCGTGATCCCGGGCACCGCGGGCGGAAAATGTCGGCTGCCAGGCGCGGCTTTCCCGACCGGGTTCGTCGATGCGGGGATCGCATGCGCCGCGGACAGGGAATACCGGGCCGCGCCTCCGCCACGGCGGGCGGGCGCAGCGAAGGCGGCGTGGCCAATGCGGTTGCAGCGCACGGGCGAGGTCGCGACAGGCGCGAGGCAGCCCATTGTCATCCGCTCCAACGCGCCTGCCGGGAACCGGGATTGCTGCCGACCGGCCGGACTGCGATGGGCCAGGGTGGGCGCGGTGTCCGGCGCTGTCAGTCGGCGGGCAGGAAGTCCAAAGCCAGGCCGTTGTTGCACCAGCGCTCGTTGGTCGGTGGCGGGCCGTCGTCGAACACGTGACCCTGGTGGCCGCCGCAGCGCACGCAGTGATACTCGGTGCGGGGCCAGACCAGCTTCCAGTCCGTCTTCGTGTCCAGATGCCCGGGGATGGACGTGATGAAGCTGGGCCAGCCGGTTCCGCTGTCGTATTTCATGGCCGAGGTGAACAGCGGCAGGCGGCAGGCGGCGCAGACGTAGACGCCGTCGCGCTTCTCCTTGTTGAGCGGGCTGGTGAAGGGCCGCTCGGTGTCCTCTTCGAACAGGACCTTCCAGGCCGACCGCGGGAGTTCGTTCAGCCAGTCCCGCGCCGGCCTGTCCAGGGGCGTGGCCTCAGTGGCGATGTCGGCGCCCTCGGGCAGCAGCGCCCGCCAGTCCTTCTGCATGGCTTCGATGTCGGCTGGCGACGTTGCCGCTCCCGCGGCCGGGGTGACCAGGGTCAGCAGCGGTGAACCGGCCAGGAGGCCGAGGATTTTGCGACGCAACATGAGGCGGTTCCTCGTCGGGGGTGGCGGGAGTATGGACAGAGTGCCCGCGGCCGGGAAAGTTCAGTCGTCCCGGCGTCCGAACAGCGCGTCGAGCTCCTGGCGTGCGGCTTCGGCGGCATCCCCGGGTGCCGCGGTCCCGTCATCCTCCAGCCCGAACAGCGCGCCGAGGGCATCGCGCTGCGCGGCCGCCGCCGGGTCGCGGCCCTGGTGGGCGCCGGGCCGGGGACGGAAGCAGTCGCAGAAATTGTTGCGCTCCTTGTTCGTCACCCGCTCGGCGATGGGTTCGCGGCAGGCATCGGCCGCCGAGGTGTCGTAGAAAAGACACAGCCTGCAGACGTGCAGGTCGATCTCGCAGGCCGGGCAGGTGGCCCGGAATGACAACGGCAGGGGCAGCTCGGCCAGCGTGTGGCCGCAGCGCCAGCATTGCAGTTCGGCTGCTTCGTTCATGCGCGCTGATCCGGCGGTTTCCCCGGGATTCTAGCAGGCCGGACCCCGAGCATTGCGCGGCCGGCCTTGCTACACTGGCCGCTGAGGCGAACATCTGCCAGGGGAGACCATCTGCCATGCCCGCCGTGATTGCACGCGCAGCCGCGCTGCTTGCCATACTGCTGCTGCCAGTAGCGTCCTTCGCCGCCATCGACGCGGTGCTCGAGGGCCAGCCGGACAACTCCGTGATCCTGCGTATCAGCGGGGCCGGTGAGAACTTCAACAGCTCCGATGATGGTGCCTTCAGCAATATCGGCTGGTTCAACCTGATACCCGGCAAACCCTTCGATACCTCGTTTACCGGCCGGGCGATGGCACTGGAAACACCGCTGCCCTTCGCCGCCGGTGTCAAGCTGGTCAGCATCAGCCTGGACGACGACCGCGGCCTCGTGAACGATGACGACTTTGCGCTCTGGTTCGACGGGAATTTCGACCTCGACTCCCCGTTCCAGGTGGATGGCGAGTCGGTTGTCCAGGGCCTGGACTTCAGCCTGCTCTCGCCGGGCGTGTTCACCTCCACCAACGAACTCGGCCTGCTGACCCTGAGCATCGTCGCCGTTCCGCTGCCCCCGGCTGTCCTGCTGTTTGCCGGCGCCGGTGCCCTGGTGCTGCGCCAGCGGCGCCAGCCGCGGGCCTGAGCGGGCCGTCTACGCGCGCCGGGGCTGGCCTCATCACTGTCGGCGCGGGCCCGTCCGCATTGCCGGCCGATAGTTCTCAGCCAGTTCTCAGCCGTCGCGGGCGTCCAGCTTGCGGGCCAGGCTCCGCGCCGGCGGCACCGCCATTCCTTGCCAGGCCGCCACGGCCTCGTACAGCGCATCCGCCTCCGGGTAATGCCCGGCGCCGGCAGGTTCGGGCACAGGGGCGTTCAATCGGGCATCACGCGCTGCTAGCAGTTGTCCGGCATCCAGGCCGGTGACCGCGGCCAGGGCATCACTCCATTGTGTCGCGCCCGGATCCTGCAGTTCATCGAAACTCACGGCACAGCCACCGAAGGTCAGCATCAGCGCCAGCCCCTGCCGGTAGACGCGCAGGTAGTCGGCGATGAGCTGGTCGGGCGTGGTGCGTTTGCGCCCGACGATGAGGCTGCGCAGCGAGGGGCCGGGCTGGCGATAGCTCAGGATGATCCGCGGCTCATAGCCGAGCGCCAGCGTCGGTTGGGCGACGAGATCGAGGTCGGCGGACTTGAAACAGGCGGCCTGCGCGAGAGCGCCTGCCAGTGCGCGGCGGCCACGCCGGAAGCGCCACGCCGACTCCAGGGCCGGTGACAGCAGGTGTTGGCCACCCGCGCTGATGTCCCGGGCGCGGCGCAGGTGGCGGGCCGCGCCCCGCATGGCCGTGTTCTCCATTTCCCCCAGGCGTGGGTCCCAGTCGGCGGGCGGCGGCTGGCCGACGTCCGCCCCCGCGTCGGCCATGCTCGCGCACAGCAGCGACGAGCCGCTGCGTCCCATCGTCAGTACCAGCCAGCGGCGGCGGCCTTCGCGCGAATCGGCATCATTCATCGACCGGGATTCTACCCTGCGGCCGCCTGCTCGAATAATTCGCCTTCGGGCCCTAAGCTGGGCACTTCGAGCCCAACCGGAGATTGCCGATCATGCAGGAAGAACACATTGTCGCAGCCATCCTCACAGCCGGCCTGCTGGCCAGGTCCGACGAGGCCGGCGGCCCTGCCGAGGCCGTGGCCCTGTACAACCAGACGCTGACGGCCTACCTGGAAACCATCCGGCCTGCCCGGGGCGCCCAGCAGCCGAAAATCGCCACACCGAAGAACGCCGTGCCGGCCGGCAACCCCGCCGGCTGAGCCTGCCGGCGCACCGCCCGGCCCGCGCTGCCGGGCGGTGCGCTCAAGCAACCCCCTTGACTTGCCGATAGCCGAGCCATCAGTCCGCAAGGGGCGGACAGGTCCACCGGTGAGTTCATGTCCGACCTGCTGCAATCAAGGAAGGTGCTGATCGTCGACGATTTCCGCGAAATGCGGGTGTCGCTGCGCGGCATGCTTAAGAAGCTCTGGGCCGAGCGCGTCGATGAGGCAGCCGAGGCCGAGCAGGCCCTGGAACTCATGGGCACGACCGCCTATGACGTGGTCCTGTGCGACTACAACCTCGGCGACGGCCGCGACGGCATGCAGCTGTTCGAGGAGGCCCGCCACCTCGGCCTGCTGCCGGTGCAGTCCGTATTCATCATGATCACCGCCGAGACCAGCATGGACAACGTGATGGCCGTGGTGGAATACATGCCCGACGGCTACCTGGTCAAACCGGTGAACCCCGAGGTCCTGGCGCTGCGCATCGAGCGCGCGGTGCAGCGTCGCCAGGTGCTCAAGGACATCGACAACGCCTTGCGCCAGAGTCGTTTCAGTGACGCCGTGGCTGGCTGTGATCGGCAGCTCCAGCAGGCACCGAAGCATCGCCTCGATCTGCTGCGCCTGAAGGCCGAGGCGCTGCTGGGTAGTGGCGATACCGCCGCCGCCGCCGCCATTTTCGAGGATGTGGCGGCTTCCCGCCCCATACCCTGGGCCGCGCTGGGCGGGGCCATGGTGAAGTTCCGCGAGGGCCGGCTCGACGAGGCCCGCAGCCACTGCCTGGAGGTCATCGAGCGCTTCCCGACGACCATGGGCGCCTACGATCTGCTGGCCGGCATTGAAGAGGCGCGCGGTGATGGCGAGGCCTGCCAGGCGGTGCTGTCGAACGCCGTGTCGATGTCGCCGCGGTCGATTCGCCGGCAGCAGCGCCTGGCCGACAAGGCGCTGGCCAACGGCCATGCCGAGACTGCCCGCCAGGCTTTTCGCAAGGCGCTGTCCCTGGGTCGGCATTCCTGCCTCGCACGGGGCGGAGACATCACCGGCTTCACCCGCAGCACCAGTGACCTGGAAGGGCCGGAGGCGGCGATGCGCGCGCTGGAGGATCATTGCCGCAACCTGCGTGAACCCGGCGTCGAGAATGATCTGCCGGTGCTGCTTGCGCGTGGTTCCCTGCTGCACGAACTCGGTCGTGCCGACGAGGCGCGCGCAGCCGTGCAGGCGGCGGTCGAGCAGCTCGATTCAGCCCCGCTGGCCACCGAGGCGGGCCTGCAGCTTGAACTCGCCCGGGCCTGCTTCGACACCGGGCTGGAGGACGCCGCCACGGCCGTGATCGAGCGCGTGGTGAAGTCCAACCATGATCGCGGTGAAGTCACCGAGGCGGCGCGGGCGCTGTTCCACGCGGTCGGCCGCGCCGACCAGGGCAAGGCCCTCATCGACTCCGCCCGCAAGGCGATCATCACCGTCAACAACGACGGCGTGCGCCTGGCCAAGGAAGGTCGCCTGCAGGAGGCTGTGGAACTGCTTGCCCACGCCGTGGAGGAACTGCCCGGCAATGCGACCGTGCGCCTGAACCTGGTACAGGCCCTGCTGCACCTGATGCGCAGCCAGGGCAGCGCGCGCAATCTCGTCGCGATGACCGCCGAGCACCTGGAACGCGCGCGCGGCCTGGCCGGCGACCCGCGGCGCATCGGCAGGCTCAGCCAGTCTTTCGCCGAGCTGCTGCGACGCCAGGCCGAGCGGGTGGCCTGAGCGCATGGCTGCCCTGCAACCAGCCAGCGACGCGGACGAGCGACTGGACTTCGGTGCGGCCGTTGCCAGCTCCGTGCATGACATCAAGAACTCACTCGGCCTGTTGCTGTACACCGTGGAAGGGCTCATCGACGAATGTGACGGCAGCAGTGCCGCCTCGCGTGCCCCGCTCAATGAACTGCGCTACGAAGCGCGCCGGGTCAACCACGAACTGGTGCATCTGCTCAGCCTGTTCAAGCTCGAGCGCGGGCTCGTGAAGATCAATGTCGGCCAGGTGGACCTCGAGGATTTCCTCGCCGAGGTGCGGGCCTACAACGGCCCCATGCTGGAACTGAAAGGCATTGCCCTGGAGTGCGGCTCACCGGATTGCGCGGAATGGTTCTTCGACCGGGACCTGGTCGGCGGCATCATCAATACCGTCATCAACAATGCCTTCCGCTACGCCCGGGCGCGGGTGCGCGTGCGCACGGACGTGGAGGATGGCTGCCTGGTGTTCCGGGTGATGGACGATGGCCCCGGCTTCCCGGCGGCGATGCTGGCACACGACCCCGGCGATGCCTCCGCGGCGGGTGCCTGCGGGTATACCGGCCTGGGGCTGTATTTCGCCAGCCTGGTGGCGGACTTGCACCGCAATGCCGGCCGCAGCGGTGCCGTCAGCCTGGGCAACCTCGACGCCGGCGGCGGTTGCTTCACACTCAGCCTGCCCTGAGGCGACGCGCACGCTCGCCTTCCCGGCGCCGGTGTTGCGGCGCCTGAAGGCGGCGGTGCTGCTGCCCCCCGGGCCGGGTGTGGCAGCCACAATCCAGGCCGGCTGGCGTCACTGATCCCGCTTGTGCTGCCGACCCAGGGTTTCCCCGGCCACCGTCAAGGCCAGCAACGCACCCACACCGCCCACCAGGCCGACCGCACCGGCGGCGACGGCCAGGCCCGCCAGGTGCACGGCGGCGGCCACCAGCATCGGCCCGCCGGTCACGCCGGCATCGCTGAGCACCCGCCACAATCCCAGGAAGGCGCCGCGCTGGTGCGGGGGCGCGAGATCCGAGCCCATGGTCATCACCACGCCGGTGGAGATCCCGTTGCCCACCCCGAGCAACAGCGTCACGGCCAGCAGGCCGGCCGCTCCGCCGGCCATCGGCAGCAGGGCACAGCCGGCGCCCATCAGCACCAGGCTGGGTACCGCCGCCCACAGCCGGCCGCGCCGGTCCATCAGCAGCCCGGCGGGGTAGAACAGCAGCATGTCGATGCCGGCGGCCAGCGAATAGATCAGGCCGATGCTGGCCGCGTCCAGGCCCAGTTGGTGGCCGAACAGGCTCACCAGCACCGGGCGTGCCCCGCGCAGCAGCATCAGACTCACGGCTACGCCGCCGGTGGCCACGAGGACGCCGCGATGCTCGCGCAGCACCCCGGCCAGCTGCAGGCTCTGCGGGTTGGCGTGGTGGCGCGCATCATCCTGGTGGGCGAACACCAGCACCATGGCGCCGGCGAGCAGGGCGATGATCCCGGCGACGATGAACATCGTCTCGTAGCCGGCCTGCCTGGCCAGCAGCCCGCCGGCGGCCGGGCCGATGAAGGTGCCGGCGCGCATGGTGCCGGCCAGCACGGCGATGACGCGGCCACGGCTGGCCGGCGAGCACCAGTCGGTCACGTAGGACAGGCGCCCCAGCAACCAGGCGCCGGAGGTCGCCCCGAGCAGCGTTGCCAGCAGGGCGAACCAGGCGGCCTCGCGGGTCAGGGCAAAGGCAGCGGCGCACAGGCCGGTGGCCAGCGCCGACCAGAACATCAGGCGCTTGTCGCCGAAATGCGCTGCCAGCAGCCCCGCCGGCAGGTCCATCAGCAGCATGCCCAGGCCGCGCATGCCGACCAGTGCGGCAGCCAGGCCGGCGGCGCCGCCAAGCTCGAGCACGTACAGCGGCAGCAGAAACATCAGGCCCTGCACCGACACCGACAGCGCGAAAGAGGGCGCCACCACGGCCAGGAACAGCCGTCGTGGGTGGTCCGGCGCGGGCGGTTTGTTCATCGGGGCAACGTGTTCCGGCTTGACATAGTTAATATCTTAAACAATATTATTAATACATTAATTACCAGGGTGCCCCATGCGTGAATTCGACCAGTCCCTGCCCATGCTGCTGCTGCGGGCGCGGGAGGCGGCCATGGCCGGGTTCCGGCCGCTGTTGCTGGCCCACGGGCTGACCGAGCAGCAATGGCGGGTGTTCCGGGTGCTGTACGAGCACGATGGCATCGAGGCAAGCGAGCTGGCGGCGGGCGCCATGATACTGCGTCCCAGCCTCACCGGCGTGCTGGACCGCCTGGAGCGCGACGGTCACGTGCGACGCGAGCCGGTGCCCGGCGATGGCCGTCGCGTGCGGGTGCGGATGACGCCGGCAGCGCGGCGGCTGTACAAGCGGCTGGCTCCCCGGGTGGAGGCGCAGTACGCGGCGCTGCAATCGCGCTTCAGCGCCGAGGGCTGGGCGCAGCTGCATGAATCGCTGCGAACGCTGATCGAAACGGAAACCACGCTCCAGACGAGCTGACAGTCACGGGGGAATGCATGTCCACTGAACTATTTCACGGCTCGATAACGCCGCTGCCCACACCGTTTTGCAACGATGGCGCGGAAGTCGACACCGACGCCCTTCGGCGCCTGGTGGCGTTCCAGCTCGACAACGGCACCCATGGCCTGAGCTGTACCGGCACCACGGGCGAGCCCACCTCGCTGTCGCTGGATGAGCGCAAGCTGGTCATTCGCACCCTGGTGGAAACCGTGGCCGGGCGCGTGCCGGTGCTGGCCGGCACCGGCTCCAACTACACCGCCGAGACGGTCGAGCTGAGCCGCTACGCGAAGCAGGTCGGGGCCGACGGCGTGCTGTGCGTGGCGCCCTACCACGTCAAGCCCAGCCAGCAGGGCCTGTTCGAGCATTTCACCAGCATTGCCCGCGCCATCGACGGCCTGCCGATGATGCTCTACAACATCCCCGGCCGCGCCGGCGTGAACATCGAACCGGCCACGCAGAAGCGCATCCACGAGGCCTGCCCCAACGTGTTCGGCATCAAGGAGGCCAACGTCAACTACGTGCAGGTGTCCTGGAACCTCAAGACCGTCGGCCGCCACTGGGGCGTGTACTCTGGTATCGAGACCCTGTGCTACCCGATGCTGGCCGTGGGTGGCTCCGGGCACGTGAGCGCCACCGGCAACGTCGCCCCGCGCGAGTGCGCCGAGCTGTACGAGCTGGTGAAGGCCGGCCGCTGGGAGGACGCCATCGACCTGCACTACCGGATGTTCGAACTGAACGACGTGCTGTTCATCGAGACCAACCCCGGGCCCATGAAATTCCTGCTCGGGCGGATGGGGCTCATCGAGCCGACCCTGCGACTGCCCATGGTGCAGCCGGGCCCGGCCAACCAGGCCGAGATCATCCGTGTGGCCGAGGCCTACGGCATCCTGTGAACGGCGACGCCCGCATACTCGAACAGGGCCGGCCGGTGCAGTTGCGCTGCGAAGCGGGTGTGCTTGCCACGCCCGCCACGGGCGGGCAGCGCGATCCGGCGGCTTGCCACTGGCTGCCGCCGGCCACCGGCAAGGTCATCTGCGTGGCGCTGAACCATCGCGAGCACCTGGAATCACTGCAGGCCGAGCTGCAGCAGCCGCCCTATGGCCAGCCGCCCCGCGAGCCGGTGCTGTTCATCAAGCCGCCGAACACGCTGGCCGGCCACTTGGCGCCACTGCCCGAGGCCATCGGCGAGCCCCTGTACGCCGGCGCCGGCCTGGGCGTGGTGATCGGACAGCCGGCGAGCCGCATCGCCGCCGACGCCGCCCACGAGGTCATTGGCGGCTACACCCTGTTCAACGAGCTGAGCCTGGCCGAGGACAGCTTCTTCCGTCCGGCGATCCGGGCCAAGTGCCGGGACGGCTCCGCCGCCATGGGCCCGCTGGTGGTGCCGGCCGGCGGCGTGGATCCGGATGCCGTCACCTTGCGCACCCTGGTGGATGGTCTCGAGGTGCAGGCGTTCAGCACCGCCGGCTTCCGGCGCAGCACCGCCCAGCTCATCGAGGCCGTTACGGCCTTCATGCAGCTGCTGCCCGGGGATGTGCTGGTGACCGGCTTCGCCCGCCGCAGCTGCACGCTGGTGGCGGGGCAGACCGTGACCATCTCCGCCGAGGGCCTCGGGAGCCTCAGCAACCGCATCACCGCCGAGGCCGAGTGGCTGGCCTGGCGCGCGGCGGAGGCCGCCTGAGATGCGTCGCGCCCGTATCGCCCGCGACGGCCAGGTCCTCGAGGTCATCTGCGACGCCGAGGGCCGGCCGCTGGACAGCACCGGCGAGTGCATCCGGGCCGGCAGCTTCACCTGGCTGCCGCCGGCCACCGGGACGATGCTGGCACTCGGCCTGAACTATGCCGACCATGCCGCCGAGCTGGATTTCAAGCCGCCGGCCGAGCCGCTCATCTTCGTCAAGGCGCCCAACACCTACACCGGCCACGACCAGGTGAGCTGCCGCCCTGACGGCGTGGGCTACATGCACTACGAGGCCGAGCTGGTCGCCGTCATCGGCCGGCCGACCCGTCGCGTCAGCCGGGCCGATGCCCTGGCGTGCCTTGCCGGGTATACCGTGTGCAACGACTACGCCATCCGCGATTACCTGGAGAACTACTACCGGCCCAACCTGCGGGTGAAGTCCCGCGACGGGCTCACCCCGATCGGGCCCTGGCTGGTGGATTGCGCGGACGTCCCGGACCCTGGCAATCTCGCCGTGCGCACCCGGGTCAACGGCGAGCTGCGCCAGTCCGGCAACACCCGTGACATGATTTTCGACATCCCGTATCTCATCGAATACATCAGCGCCTTCATGACCCTGATGCCCGGCGACATGATCGCCACCGGCACGCCCACGGGAGTGTCCGACGTCAAGGTGTCGGACCTGGTCGAGGTGGAAGTCGAAGGGATCGGCAGGCTCAGCAACACAATCGTGTCCGAGGCCCACTGGCATGGCCGCGGCTGACAAGGGGACAGGCACACCATGATTCACAACTTCATCAACGGCCGCTGGGTGGAGGGCAGTAGCACCTTCGAGACCGTCAACCCGGCCACCGGGGCCGTCATCGACACGGTGAGCCAGGCCGACGAGGCCGTGGTCGACCAGGCGGTTGCCGCGGCCAGTGCCGCGCTGCCGGTCTGGTCCGGCATGCCCACCCGCGAGCGCTTCAGCCGCCTGATGAAGCTCGCCGACCTCATCGACGCGGCGGTGCCCGAGATAGCCGCCCGCGAGACCGAGGATACCGGCCTGCCCATCCACCAGACCCGCACCGGGCTCATCCCGCGGGCCTCGGAGAACTTCCGCTTCTTCGCCGAAATGAGCAAGCACATGGACGGCCACACCTACCCCGTGGACGATCAGATGCTCAACTACACGCTGCGCCAGCCGGCCGGTGTCTGCGCGCTCATCACGCCCTGGAACATCCCCTTCATGGCGGCGACCTGGAAGGTGGCGCCGGCCATCGCGCTCGGCAACACCTGCGTGCTCAAGCCGGCCGAACTCACGCCGCTCACCGCCGCCATGCTGGCCGACCTGGTGCGCGAGGCCGACATCCCGGACGGGGTGGTGAACATCATCCAGGGCGTGGGCGAGGTCACCGGCGACGCACTGGTACGCCATCGCGACGTGCGCGTGATCTCCTTCACCGGCGAAAGCCGTACCGGCGAGACCATCATGTCCCGCGGCGGGTTGAAGAAGTACTCCATGGAGCTTGGTGGCAAGTCGCCGACGCTGGTGTTCGACGACTGCGACTGGGAACGGGCGCTCGACTCGGCGCTGTTCCAGATTTTCTCCATCAACGGGGAGCGCTGCACTGCCGGTTCGCGCGTGTTCGTGCAGGAGCGCATCTACGAGGATTTCTGCCAGCAGTTCGCCGCGCGGGCCGAGCGGGTCATCGTGGGGGATCCGGCCCTGGAGGAGACCCAGGTCGGCGCCCAGGTCTGTCTGGAACACCGCGACAAGGTCATGGGCTACATCGAGCTCGGCCAGCAAGAGGGCGCCAACCTGCTGGCCGGCGGCCGCGGCCCGGACAGCCTGCCATCCCACCTGGACCCGGCCAATTTCCTGCGCCCGACCGTGCTGGCCAACGTGCGCAACGACATGCGCGTGGCCCAGGAGGAGATCTTCGGCCCGGTGGTCTGTCTCATCCCCTTCAAGGACGAGGCCGATGGCCTGGCGATGGCCAATGACATCGCTTATGGTCTGGCGGCCTACATCTGGACCGACAACGACGCCCGCGTGCATCGCCTGGCCCGTGGCATCGAGGCCGGCATGGTGTTCGTCAACAGCCAGAACGTGCGCGACCTGCGCCAGCCCTTCGGCGGCATCAAGGCCTCGGGGATCGGTCGCGAGGGCGGCGAGTTCAGCCTGGAGGTGTTCACCGAGATCAAGAACGTGTGCATCTCGCTGGGCAAACATCCCATACCCCGCTGGGGCGTTTGAACGGAGCCGCTGCCATGCCGCATTTCATCATCGAATACTCAGCCAACCTCGACGAATCCCTGGATGTCGATGCCCTCATCGACGCGGTGCACGTCTCGGCCATGGCCACCGGCCTGTTTCCCCTCGGCGGCGTGCGGATCCGGGCGCTGCGCGCGGCGCATTACGCCGTGGCCGATCGGCACCCCGACAATGCCTTCATCCACATGACCGCACTCATCGGCAGCGGGCGCACCCTGGAGGCCCGCCACGAGGCCTGTGTCAGCATCTTCGACGCGGTCAAGGCCGCCCTGGCGCCGCTGTACGACAGCCGGCCGCTGGCCATCTCCTTCGAGATGCGCGAGCTCGAACCGGAGCTGAACTTCAAGCACAACAACCTGCACGAGCACCTGCGCCGGCGCAACGGGGGGCAATGATGAGCCTCTACCATCTGCAGAAGCTGCTGTACCAGCTCAACCGGGCGCCGCAGGTGCGCGCGCGTTACGAGGCGGATTTCGACGCGCTGCTGGGTGATTACGATCTCACCGCCGAAGAGCGCGAGGCGCTGGTGGCGGGGGACATCGGCAAGCTCTACGTGCTCGGTGTCAACGGCCAGCTCCTCATGCACTACGCTGCCCTGCGCGGCTACGCCTGGCCGGAGTACATTGCCGCCATGCGCGAGGGCATCGTGCGCTACGGCCCGGTGCGCGAGGGCCTGTACGCCATGACCGACGGCAGGGGCGCCATCTGATGAGCCTGGTCTTCGCCGGTGTATGCCCGCACGGGCCCGGCATCACCGGGCGTGCCGACATGGCCGAACCCCGGGCCCGCGACACCCTGTACGCCGCCTTCGATCGGATGCGCGAGGCACTGGAGGACGCACGGCCGGATGCGCTGGTGGTGATAGCCGCCGAGCATTTCGCCAACTTCTTCATGGACAACATGCCGGCCTACTGCATGGGCATGGCCGAGTACTACGAGGGCCCGATCGAAGACCCGGACTGGCTGGGCATACCGCGCACGCGGGTGCCGGGCAACCGCGACCTGTCCCTGCGCCTGGTGCGCGCGATCATGAACGACGTGGACCTCGCCTACGCCGAGGAATGGCAGTTCGACCACGGCATTGCCGTGCCCCTGCATTTCCTCACCCCCGAATACCAGCTGCCGGTGATCCCGGTGAACATCAACTGCCAGGGGCCGCCCTTGACGCCGTTGCATCGCGCCTGGGCCTTCGGCGAGGCGCTGCGGCGGGCCTGTGATGCCGTGCCCGAACGTATTGCGGTGATTGGCACCGGCGGGGTCTCGCACTGGCCGGCCACGCCGGACTCGGGAAAGATCAACGAGGCCTGGGATCGCGAGTTCATCGACCGCTTCCTGCGCCATGATCGCCAGGCGCTGCTGTCCTATACCGATGAGGAAACCTACCGTGATGCCGGCCAGGGCGGCTTCGAGATCCGCACCTTCATCGCCGTGTCGGCGGCAACGCAGGACGCGGCCGGCGAGCTGTGGTGCTATGAGCCCATTCCGATATTCGCCGTGGGCTGTACCATCGCTGTCATGAACCTGGCCTAGCCTCGCGACGCTGGGCCGGCCGTTTGCGGGAGGCGTGCGCATGCAAGAGAAAGTACTGGTCTGGGACCTGCCGACCCGGGTCTTCCACTGGGCGATCGTCGCCTGCGTGATCGGCGCCTGGGCTTCAGTGGAACTGCTCGAGGACATGGACTGGCACCAGCGCTTCGGCCTGGGCATCATCGGCCTGGTGGTGTTCCGGCTGCTGTGGGGTTTCCTCGGCGCGACGACGGCGCGATTTGCCAGCTTCGTGCGCGGCCCGGGCGCGGCGTTCGCCTATATCCGCGACTGGCGGGCCGGGCAGGCCGCGAAGTACACCGGTCACAATCCCCTTGGCGCCTTCAGCGTGCTGGCGCTGCTGCTGCTGCTGGCGGTGCAGGCGGGCCTCGGCCTGTTTGCCAACGATGAGCTGTTCTTCGAGGGGCCGCTGGCCTCGCTGGTGTCCAGCAGCCTTTCCAACCGCCTGAGCGGTCTGCACGAGACCATGTTCAACGTGTTGCTGGCGGTCATCGTGCTGCACGTACTGGCCGCCGTGGTGTACCTGCTGCGTGGTGACAACCTCATCTGGCCGATGATCACCGGGCGCAAGCGCGCCGCGCAGACGGGTGAACCGGCGGCCGGGCAGTTGCGCTTCGCCGGGCCGCTGGCCTTCCTGGTTGCCGCCGCGCTTGCCGGCGCGGCGGTCTGGGGCCTGCTGCAGCTGGGCTGAGTCAGCCGCGGCACCGGCCAGCGCGGCGCGCGGGCAGGAGTGGTGCGTCGCGCAGGGCGAAAGCCTGTTGGGCCATGGCAACCGGCTCCCCGTTCATCACGGGTTCACGGGGCTGCTTCAGTGTGGACGCTGGCCGCGGGGCGCGCTTGAATCGAGCGCCCCGGCAAGTCGATGATGTAAAGTAAGCGGGTAATCACGCAATACGCTGTCGGTGGCGGCTGACGCACCCGGTAAACCAAGGAGAGCACCATGAAACTGTCTGCACTGATCGGCGCCACGGCCCTGGCCGGCCTGGCCCTGACCACTCCGGCCCTGGCCGACGATGCCGAGAACACCGTCAAGTACCGGAAGAACTACATGACCGCCATCGGCGGCCATGTCGGCGCCATCTTCCAGCTCCTGAAGGGCGAGTACAGCGCCGATGGCCACATGAAGATGCATGCCGATGCGGTCGCGGCCATGGTCTACGACCTGGAGAAGATGTTCCCCGAGGGCACGCTGGTCGGCAGAACCCACGCGCTGCCTGAAATCTGGGAGAACTGGGACGATTTCGTCGCCAAGGCCGACGAGGCCGAGAAAGCCGCCGACGATTTCCAGGTGGCGGTGGCCGGCGGTGATGCCGGTGCCATCGGCAAGGCGGCCAAGGCGCTGGGCGGTTCCTGCAAGGGTTGCCATGACGACTACAAGGAGCGCGAAGACTAGCCATCGGAGCGGTTGTCGGCCGGTGCCATCGGCGCGCCGTGGCACCGGCTGACGATTGACAGAGCCGGCCCCTTGTCCCCAAGCAAGCGTTACGTCCTCGGCCTGTCGGCCTACTACCATGACAGTGCCGCGGCGCTGTTGCTGGACGGGCGCATTGTCAATGCCGCGCAGGAAGAGCGCTTCACCCGACGCCGTCACGACGCGGCCTTTCCGGCGGCGGCGCTGCGCTGGTGCCTGGAGGATGCCGGCATTGGCCTGGAGGCCGTCGAGGCGGTCGTTTTCTACGACAAACCCCTGCTGAAGTTCGAGCGCCTGCTCGAAACCTACCTCGGTTTTGCTCCCAGGGGCCTGCGTTCGTTCATCGCGGCCATGCCCGTGTGGTTGAAGGACAAGCTGTTCCTGAAGCAGGAACTGCGCCGCGAACTGGCAGCGATGTCGGGCCTGCCACAGGCTGGTCTGCCCCCGTTGCTGTTCTCCGAGCATCATCTCTCGCACGCCGCCGCGGCTTTCTACCCCTCGCCGTTTCGCGACGCGGCGGTGCTGTGCCTGGACGGCGTCGGCGAATGGGCCACCAGCACCGTGTGGGCGGGGCAGGAGCATCGCCTCGAGCCGCTCTGGCAGATCGACTTTCCGCATTCCCTGGGGCTGCTGTACTCCGCGTTCACCTATTTCACCGGTTTCAAGGTCAACTCCGGGGAATACAAGCTGATGGGCCTGGCCCCCTACGGGGTGCCCCGCTATGCCGACCGGATCCGCGAGCACCTGGTGGACATCAAGCCGGACGGCAGCTTCCGCCTGGACATGTCGCGGTTCACCTATGCCACCGGCCTGACCATGACCGGCGCCGGCTTCGCCGAGCTGTTCGACGGCCCGGCACGCCGCCCCGAATCCGAGCTGACGCAGCGGGAAATGGATCTCGCCGCCTCGGTGCAGGTGGTGACCGAGGAGATCCTGTTGCGCCTGGCGCGCGGCATCCGCCAGGAGACCGGCCTGGCGAAGCTGTGCCTGGCCGGCGGCGTGGCCCTGAACTGCGTGGCCAATGGCCGGCTGCTGCGCGAGGGCATCTTCGAGGACCTGTGGATCCAGCCCGCGGCCGGTGACGCCGGCGGTGCGCTCGGCGCGGCGCTGGCCGTCTGGCACCAGTACCTCGAGCAGCCGCGCGAGCCCGGCCCGGACGATGCGATGCGGGGGAGCTACCTTGGCCCGGCCTGGTCGGACGAGGCCATCGCCGCCTGGCTGGATTCACAGGCGCTGCCCTACGAGGCCCTGCCGGAGGCGGTGCTGATGGACAAGCTGGCCGGCCTGCTCGATGGCGGCGCCGTGGTCGGCTGGTTCCAGGGACGGATGGAATTCGGGCCCCGGGCGCTTGGCGGGCGCTCCATCCTCGGGGACGCGCGCAGCCAGGTGATGCAGTCGCAGATGAACCTGAAGATCAAGTACCGGGAGTCCTTCCGCCCCTTCGCGCCGGCCGTGCTCGCCGAGTGCGCGGGCGAGTGGTTCGAACTGGACAGGCCCAGCCCCTACATGCTGATCGTGGCCGACGTGCATCCGGACCAGCGCCTGGCGCCACCGCCGGAAGCGGACGCGCTGTTCGGCATCGATAAACTGAACGTCCCCCGATCAAGGATCCCCGCGGTGACCCACGTGGACGGCTCGGCACGGGTACAGACCGTCAGCGGTGACACCAACCCGCGCTTTCGGGCCCTGCTGGCGGCCTTCGCGGCGCGTACCGGCTGCCCGGTGCTGGTCAACACCTCCTTCAACGTGCGCGGCGAGCCCATCGTGCGCAGCCCCGAGGAGGCCTGGCGCTGTTTCATGCGCACGCAGATGGACTACCTGGTGCTCGGCAACTGCCTGCTCGCGCGCGAAGGCCAGCCGGCGCTGGCCGAGCAGGGCGACTGGCGTGAGCAGTTCGAACTGGATTGAGCGTGGATGAGCGACAGGCCTGACAAGCGCGAGCTGCGCCGTTTTGCCCTGACGATGGCCATTGCCATCGCCGTGGTTTTCGGCCTTGTCCTGCCCTGGCTGTGGGACCGGCCCTGGCCGCGCCTGCCCTGGCTCATTGCCGGCGTGTTCGCGCTGTTGGGCGGGTTGACGCCGATGCTGCTGCGGCCGCTGTTCCATGCCTGGATGCGGGTCGGGCATGTACTGGGGGCGATCAACACCCGCATCCTGCTGGGCATCGCGTTCTTCGTGCTGATGGTGCCCGTGGGCCTGCTGATGCGGGCCTTCGGCCGCGATCCCATGCGCCGGCGCCGGGAGCCGGAGGCCGTCAGCTATCGCCAGCCGAGCGCCCGCCGCTCGCCGGATCATTTCAGAAAGCCATTCTGATGCCGACACCGGTTATTCATGCCGGCATGGCAGGCGGGATTGCGCGATAATCGCAAGGTCTGCACGCCGGCGGCAGACCAGGGAGTTCCGACAAGCATGTTCGAGTTACTCACAGACCTGTGGGAGTTCCTGCGCGAGCGCAAGAAGTTCTGGCTGCTGCCCATCATCGTCGTGCTGGTCATGCTCGGCGGTCTGCTGGTGTTCGCCCAGGGCAGTGCTGTCGCGCCGTTCATCTACACGCTGTTCTAGCCACACCCTGGAGGGTGCCCCTTGAAGAAGGAATGGATACTGCTGGCCGGCGTCACGGTCGTTACCGCGACAGTGGTGCTGGTGCTGGTCCGCTGGCTGGCACCGGGCCTGCTCGGCGTACCCGTCGACCTGCAGATGGTGCGCACCTCGCGGGAGGTGCCGCCGTTCTTCGAGAACCTCTTCCGCGCCGAGGATTTCGGCTCGATGGAGATGCTGGTCAATGATCCGGCCGTGGTGGTGCGCGGCCGGCCACTGCTGCCGGACGTCATTGAAGTCGGGCCGAACGATATCCTCGGCTTTCGCAACCGCGCCGTGCCGAACGTTGCCTACATCGTCGCGCTGGGGGACAGCCAGACCTACGGCAACAACGCGCCGCTGGAGCTGAACTGGCCGGGGCAGCTGCAGCAGCGGCTGCACTCACAGCGGCCAATGGCGGTGTACAACATGTCCGTGGGCGCCTGGGGCGGCGTGAACTACCTGGCGATGATCGACACCGCGCTGATGCTGCGTCCACGCATCATCGTGGTGGCGCTGTACACCGGCAACGATGCCATCAGCGATTTCCGCAATGCCTACAGCTACGACAAGTGGGCGTCGCTGCGCCCTGATCCCGCGCTGACGGCGGCCGATACGCCGACGGTGGCGTTTCCACCGCCCGAGAGCCAGCACTGGCCGGTAAGCTTCCCCGGCGGGCCGGAGACCGTGTTCACGCCGGCCTATCGCCTGGCCGCCAATGATCCCGCCAACGCGGCGGTGCAGGCCGGCTACGGCGTGATGGCCCGGGCCGCGGCCGCCATCCGTGACCGGGTGGCGCCCCTGGGCGTGCTGCCGGTGTTCACCATCATTCCCACCAAGGAATACGTGTACGCCGGCCGTATCGCCGCCGAGGACATATCGGCCCCGCCGGAATTCGACGCGCTGGTGGCCGCCGAGCAGGCGCATATCGATACGCTGGCCCGGCAACTGCAGGCGCTCAAGGCCGCGCGCTACGTGGACGTGGTGACCGCGCTGCAGGCGGCCGCCGCCGGGCCCGAACCGCTGTACCCGACCGACTGGGACGGTCACCCCGTGGCGGCCGGCTACGCGGTCATCGCCGCGGCGCTGCACGACGACCTGGCCGGGCTCATCCGCCCGTTGCCGACGGGCCTGGTGGCCCTGACCGAGCAGGGTGGGGGAATCAGAAGCCTGCAATTGCTGACCGCGGACGGGCGCTGGGTGTTCCGTGATGCCGACGTGGCAGCCGCCAGCGGCTGGTCACTGTCAGCGGTGCAGTCGGTGCCACCCGGAGAGATGGACCTGCTGCCCTACCTCGGCACGATCGAGCGCCCGGATGCGGACCGGTTCGGCCCCGAGGGGCAATGGCGCGGTCAGGATCGCTGACCTGGATCAAGCCGCCCGGCGCCGGCACGCGCAGGCTGGCAGGCCCATTATCGCGTAACGGTGTGCCCATGCCCGGAGTCCGGCGCAGTCTTGGCCTGCTGCTCGTCGCTGCCGCGACGCCCAAGCTGTGCTGCGTGCTGCCGTTCGCCGTGGCGGTGCTGCCGGCCCTGATCGATGTCTTCGCCGTGCTCGGCATCCAGGCCACCCTGGCGCAACTGGATACGCTGTGCTCGACCGGGCGCGCCGGCGCCCTGGCCCTGCTGCCGCTTGGCGCTACGCTGGTGATGTTCGCCGCCGGCGCCCTGCTGACGGCGCTGCCGCGGCGGCAGCGGTCCTGCTGCAACGCCACGGCCTGCCCGGGCTGATTACGGCCGCTCAGTCGCGGCGGCCCACCACCTGCTCGAGGAAAATCCGGCGGCCGCGGTTGGACGGATGGCTGAGGTCCTCGTTGTCCCCGCTGCTGCGCAGCGCTTCCAGGGCGCCGAGGTAATCCAGGTTCTCAAAGTCGGCTTCGTCCGACATTGCGGCGGTATCGATGCGCAGGCGGTTGCTGTTGTCGACGACAAGTCTGAGCATTCCGGTTGCTCCTGTTCATGCGCGAGAGAGTTCGCAAAGGCTGCAGTGCACATGGCGTGCCAGCCGGGGGAGGTCTTTCAAACGCTTGTTTTTGCTGGGTCGAATGTCCGCGGCCTTCAGTCCCGGGCGGGCCTGCGCCGGAGATCCGACGCCCGGGTGCCAGCGATCCGTCGCCGCTGTCAGGCCTCGGTGAACGGCGGCGGATAGTGCCGGCCACCGCGCTCCAGCGTGATCCAGCGTGTTTCGGTGAAGGCCTCGATCGAGGCCCGGCCACCATGGCGGCCGAGGCCGCTCATCTTCACGCCGCCGAAGGGCACGTTGGGCTCGTCGTTCACGGGGCTGTCGTTGATGTGGGCCATGCCGGTGTGCAGGCGCTCGGCGATGGCCATGCCGCGCGCCTCGTCGCCGGTGATGATGCCGGCGGACAGGCCGTAGTCGCTGTCGTTGGCAAGGCTGATGGCCTCCTCGTCATCGGCGAAGGTGACGATCGGGGCCACCGGGCCGAAGGTCTCGTCGCGGAACACGCTCATCTGCGGGGTGACCTGCGTCAGCACCGTGGGCTCGTAGAACAGCTCGTGATGCTGGCCCCCGCAGAGCAGATCAGCACCGGCCTGCACGGCCCCGGTAACCTGGGCGTGGATGCGATCCAGCTGGCGACGGTTGATGATGGGGCCGATGCAATTGCCCGGCTGCGTCGGGTCGCCGGTTTTCAGCCGCCGTACGTTGGCCACGAAGCGCTCGGTGAACTCGGCCGCAATGGCGTGCTGGACGAGGATGCGCTCGGCCGACATGCAGATCTGCCCCTGGTGCATGAAGGCGCCGAAGGTGGCCGCCTCCACGGCGCGCTTCATGTCGGCGTCGTCGCAGATGATGAGCGCATCCTTGCCGCCGAGCTCCAGGCAGGCGCGCTTGAGCAGGCCGCCTGCCCTGGCCGCGAGATCGCGCCCCACGGCAGTGGAACCGGTGAAACTGATGGCGCGCACGGCCGGATGCTCCAGCAGCGCGTCGCCGACCTTGCCCACGTGGTCGCGGGCGCAGGTGATGACGTTCAGGACCCCGGGCGGAACGCCGGCCGCCTCGAACAGCTCGGCGAACAGCAGGCCGCCGGCGACCGGGGTTTCCTCGGAGGGTTTGACGACCACCGTGTTGCCGGCGGCCAGGGCGAAGGCAATGCCGCGGCCGGTGAGGATCTGCGGAAAATTCCACGGCGAGATGACTGCCACCACGCCAAGCGGCTGTCGCAGGCTCATGCTGAGCTTGCCGTGCACCGACGGCAGGACCTCCCCGCTGGCCTCGTAGGCGGCGGCCGCCGCGGCGCGGAACAGCCCCGGCATGTAGCCGGCCTCGAAGGCGGCCTTGCCGATCCAGGCGCCGCCTTCGGCCACCAGCGTGTCGCGGATCGCCTCGCTGCGTTCGGCCATGAGCTGCGCCACCCGCAGCAGGTGCCCGGCGCGCGCATCGTGCGACAGGCCGGCCCAGGCCGGGAAGGCCGCCGCGGCCGCCTCGCAGGCGGCCTGCGCATCCTTGCCATCGGCGTCGGCAACCTGCGCCCAGACCTCGCCGGTGGCGGGGTTGTAATCCTTGCAGCTGCGCCCGCCGTGGCCGGGCTGCCACTGGCCGTTGACGTAGTGTCTGCGGGTTTCGCTCATGGGTCCCCCCCGTGGTGAAGCCGTCGTCACAGTGATGCGAGGGTCGAGGATAGCCGATAGCCGGCCGCGCTGGCTCGCCCCCGGCACAATGGTAACCTTGGTGCCGCCAACACCAACCCGGAGCCCGACTTGGAAGCGAGTATCGTCAGCCAGCCGGCGCTTGCCGCCGACGGCCAGCGCCGCATCGACTGGGTGCGGCGGAATATGCCCATCCTGGCCACCCTGGAAGCCCGCTTCGCCGACGAACAACCCTTTGCCGGCCTGCGCGCGCTGGTGTGCGTGCACCTGGAAGCCAAGACCGCCAACCTGGCGCTGGTGCTGCGGGCCGGCGGTGCCGAGGTGGCGGTCACCGGCAGCAACCCCGGTTCCACCCGCGATGAGATCGTCGCGGCACTGGCCGCCGCCGGCCTGCACGTGTACGCCCGTCATGGCGCCAGCCCCGACGAGATGCGCCGGCACATGCGCCTGGCGCTGGCGATCCGGCCCGACATCGTCATCGATGACGGCGGTGACATCGTCGAGTTGCTGCACGAGGACGCCGCGGCCGCCGCGAACGTGCGCGGTGCCTGCGAGGAAACCACCACCGGCGTGCTGCGCGCCCGCGCCCGGGCACGGGCCGGCAGCCTTGGCTTCCCGGTGCTGGCCATCAACGACGCTCGTTGCAAGTACCTGTTCGACAACGTGCACGGTACCGGCCAGTCGGTATGGGACGCGATCATGCGCTCGGGCAATACCACCGTGGCGGGCAAGACGGCGGTGATTGTCGGCTTCGGCTGGTGCGGGCGCGGCATCGCCCTGCGCGCCCGCGGCCTGGGTGCGCGCGTGGTGGTGTGCGAGGTGGATCCGGTGAAGGCCGCCGATGCGGCCATGAACGGTTACGACGTGATGCCGCTGCGCGCGGCCTGCACAATCGCCGACATCATCGTCACCGCCACCGGCGTACGCCATACCCTCGACAGCGCCCATTTCGAGGCCATGAAGAGCGGCGTGCTGCTGGCCAACGCCGGCCACTTCTGGACCGAGATCCATGCCGATGCGCTGAAGGGCATGGCCCTGGAGGCGGCGCCGATGCGCGAGCAGATCACCGGCTACCGGCTGGACGGGGATCGCTGGGTGTACCTGCTCGGCGACGCCCATATCGTCAACATCGCCTGTGGCGATGGCCATCCGGCCGAGATCATGGACACCAGCTTTGCCCTGCAGGCGCTGTCTGCCCGCTACCTGGCGCAGCAGCGCACGCGCCTGCCGGCTGACGTGCACGAGGTGCCGGCGGCCATCGACGAGGAGGTCGCGCAGCTCAAGCTGGCGGCCATGGGCCTGTCGATCGACACGCTCACCGATGCGCAGCAGCACTACCTGGCCGCGCACGCGGTCGATGACTGAGGCACGAACGCCATGCCAACCGGGCTGGT